>VGIQ01000009.1 GCA_016867835.1 Calditrichota bacterium
GCGGTGATGGGGGTGATGACAATAGCATCGCTTATAGTCACGCTCTCCTGCATCATTGACCCAAAGACCTGCTTCGGTTCCTGTCCAACATTCTATTTTGAAGCAGACAGCAGGGGGGGCATTCTTGCTGAAGGCTTTTCGTCGAGCATCGCCCGACCGCTTGAGGCTACCGATGTCGATGCCTTGACCGGTGTGCGTCGAAGCGGAGGAGATTTTGGACTGGTGATGACTAACGAAGCGCTCGAGACGCACCGCGTAAGGGCGCTGAATCTTCTGGCAGTGCCGGTTGAGGAAGGTGAATCTGCCTATCACGCGACTGACAGAAGGTTCTATCTGGCGGGTGCTGGAACTTCGCCGGCATCATTTGACGGACCTCTAAAGAATGGCCTCGAACTGCTGTCAAGCCTTGACGGCGAAGAGTATTTCACGCTGGCAAATGAGCGCGATCTGCTGGCTAAGGAAGAATTGTGCGTGACCTTTCCTCCGATGGAGGGTGCAGTAGGACTGGTGATCTCAACCCGCAACACCCTGCTCAATACCTATCTCTTCTATCAGGGACTGGCGCATCTGGGTTGGAGCGCCGGGGAGTTCTTTGCGCAACTGGAACGCGAGCCCCAGTCACTGAAGGCCGAATTGATGCCCCTGCACGATCTTTTCGGCCGAATTGAGGTATATGCCAGGGATTCTGAGGGCATGTGGGTCCGGCAAGGATTTGCCGGTGAGACCGGACCCATAGCCAGGGAGGTCGCACTAGTGCCGCTCTCAGGTGTAACAGGTGGCGATTCGCTACGCATCAAACTGGTCTTGTCCCAGGGATTTTGGCGCATCGACCATCTAACTGCCGTTCCCCTTCGGAGAGAGATAACACCGATTCGGTTGTCACCGGTTTCAGTGCTGTATAAAGGCGAACCCGATGACCGGGCGCTGGCATTACTCCATGATCCGAATGTCTTTCTCGATACCTATCCGGGTGATACCTATCGAATCGGGTTCGACGTTCCGGAGCGGGAAGGTGACTACGAATACTTTCTCGAAGCAACCGGCTATTACCTTGAATGGATGCGCGAGTCATGGCTCGCCGAGACCGACCTGTCGAAAGCCGGAATGATTCTGACCGATCCCCGCCGGGCGGTTCAGGATATGGCTGCTGGATTTAAAGCCATCGAATATAGAATGGAAGAGGATTTCTGGAGCAGCCGCTTTGGGAGGAACGAACGATGACCATCGCGACTATGATTGCGGCACTTCTGCTTACAGCTACGCCCGATAAGTCTGCGACGACCGGCTATGCGGTCGGAGAAGTGCCGGTGAAAGGGCGGATCATAGAAGTTACATACCATGGTTATTACGGCCGGACGTCACGCAAAGGTGAACTCCTGGCGGTAACTTCCGATTCACTCTACTTTCTGCTTAACCGCTATGTAACGGCTTTACCGCAGACGTCCATAACGAAGATCGAGATGCAGGTGCATAACATTACCGGCAGCAAGATCATGCTCTGGACGCTTGGAGGTATGCTCAGCACGGTGTCCCACGGCTTTGTGCTTGGCTTGACAGCGCCGTTATGGCTCATCGTCGGCAGTTTCTCCGCGGTCAGTGCTGCGCATGGTAGTTGGAAGGCTTACAAACTTGCGGACTGGGACAATCTTCGAGCCTTTGCCCGGTATCCGCAAGGACTCCCGGAAGGGTTTAACATGCCTCGTGGCCGGCTGCGTGTAAGGGAATAAGGGGGGAGAATTCTGGAATATCCGCCACCTGTGTCCATTCTGATTGCCAATCGCGGTGAGATCGCTGTCCGGGTGATCCGCGCCTGTCACGAACTTGGTCTAAAGGCTGTCGCTGTCTATTCGGACGCTGACCGGACTGCAATGCATGTCCGTGAAGCCGATGCCGCCTACCCCATTGGCCCGGCGGCGGCGACCGAAAGTTACCTCCGGCCGGAGGTGCTGATCGATGTCGCCCTAAAATCTAACTGCAAAGCCGTCCACCCCGGCTACGGCTTCCTGGCTGAAAACGCGGAGTTCGCCCGGCAGGTCATCGAAGCGGGGCTTGTCTATATCGGCTCTTCACCGGAATCGATCCGTCTCCTCGGCGACAAGGTTAAGTCGCGAGCGCTTATGGCAAGGGCCGGCGTCCCGCTCACGCCTGGCATCACCTCTGGCGAAGACCTCACAGACGAACGCCTCGCTGTAGAATCCGAACGGATAGGCTTTCCGGTGCTCGTTAAGGCCGCCGGCGGCGGAGGCGGCAAGGGAATGCGGATCGTCCACCACCCCGACGACCTCATCTCCGCGATCGCCGGTGCTCGTCGCGAGGCTCTGGCTGCCTTCGGCAGCGGCGCGGTTTATATAGAGAAGTTCATCACCCGACCGAGACACGTCGAGTTCCAAGTCTTCGGCGACCAGCATGGCCACCGCGTCCATCTCTTCGAACGTGAATGCTCGATTCAGCGCCGCCACCAGAAAATCATCGAGGAATCGCCATCCCCAGCCTTGGACGACGACCTTAGGCACCGGATGGGAGCGGCGGCTGTTCAGGTCATCACCGCAGCCAACTATACTAACGCGGGGACGGTCGAGTTCCTCCTCGACGAAGATCGCAGTTTCTACTTCCTTGAAGTCAACACCCGCATTCAGGTCGAGCACCCGGTTACGGAGATGGTAACCGGCATCGATCTGGTCGCCGAGCAGATCCGCGTTGCCTTCGGGGCGGAACTCTCCTTCGGCCAAAACGATCTCCATCAGCATGGCCATGCCGTCGAAGCCCGCATCTATGCCGAGGATGCCCGCCACAATTTCCTGCCTTCGGCCGGGCCGGTGCATTATCTGAAAGAACCTCGCGGCCCTGGCATTCGCTTCGACGGTGGTGTCGAATCCGGCGACGAAGTGACAGTGCACTATGACCCGATCGTCGCCAAGTTGATCGCCCATGCTCCGACCCGCAAAACCGCTGTGAACCGCCTCTCATTCGCATTGAAAGAGACCGCCATTCTTGGTCTGACAACCAACATCGACTTCCTGCTGGCTGTCCTTGAGCATCCCGCCTTCCGGAGCGGCGACCTGACGACGAATTTTATCGCCGAACACCTTGCCGGCTGGAAACCGCCGGTTTCTTCAGGCGACGAGCGGAATATAGCCCTTTTGCTGGCAGGACTTGCGGCGTCGAAGCACCTCCCTTCCGAAGTAACCGCATCGGACAGCACCCTTCCCGATCCTTGGGCTGTCCTTGGCCGGTGGGAGATAGCCTCAGGTGCACGGTGAAACTGCACCTTTCCCACTTTGGAGACCTGTTTGAAGCGACCTTCAAGCGCGATGGCGAGCGGCTCACTATCAACTCGAATGACAAAAGTCTTGAAGCGCGGCTTGTTCTTGCGCGTGATCCGCAATTCATCCTCGATGTAGGGGGACGCCTTCTAACCGGTTATGCCTTAAAACGTAACGGCCGGACCTTTGTGTCGTTTGAGGGACGAACCTGGCAGTTTGATGAAGCGACTCCCGGCACACGTTCCACAGGTGCTGCCGGAACCGGCGATCTTTCGGTGGTCTCGCCGATGCCGGGAACGGTGATTAAGGTGCACGTTTCCATTGGCGACCGGGTCGTTCGAGGGCAATCCCTTGCCATCGTGGAGGCGATGAAGATGGAAAACGAGGTTCGTTCACCCGGTGATGCATTGGTGCGGAACATCCTCGTGGCTCCCGGCCGTCAAGTCGGCTTCGGCGAAACACTGCTGGAATTGGTTCCGCCGGAGGAAGCGGTTGGCTAAACCGCTCCCGTTGGCCGAAAGCGCTGCAGTGGCCGGGGAATTGGCCAAGTGCGTAAACTGCGGACTGTGCCAATCGGTATGCCCGACCTATATCGTCGATGGTCACGAAGGCAAGACCGCGCGTGGAAAGATCGAACTTATGAAGGGGATGCTAAGCGGACGGGTCACACCGTCAAGCAGCATTGCCGACCTATTCGACGACTGCCTCACCTGCTATGCCTGCCAAAGCGTCTGCCCGGCAGGAGTCCGCACAGAAGCCCTCTGGACTGCCGCGCGTCAGGACCTTGCGCCGATCGCTTCGACACGCTCGCGCAAACACCGCCTGCTTAAGTTTACCGTAGGCTCGCCTGCATTGCTGAACGTAACGGCCCGGTTGGGAGGGTTCGCTGCCGGCTTTTCGCGCAAACATCCCGAGCGCGCCCGACTTGGCCGATTCGGTTTGCCCCTCTTTCGTGGCGCACCCTACCTACCCCGCTTACCCGATGTTGTAGAACCGGAAGGCGAGACCATTGGAACAGTTGGGCTGCTGCTCGGCTGCAGTACCAACTTTAGCGCTCCATGGGCCGCCGATGCCGCCATAAGTCTTCTTACCCGAGCCGGCTGGAGAGTCGTCATTCCCCATACACAAGGCTGCTGCGGGGCGCCGGCAATCAACAATGGCGAATGGCCACTGGCGCGTAAACTCGCGCAGCGCACTATCGCGCTATTCAGCGATCCCTCCTTCGACCGCATCACTTCCCCCGACGCCACCTGTCTGTCGGCCATTAAATCCGATTATGGTCATATCTTTGCAGGATGCGATGACAAGCCCGAGGATCTCTCCATTCTGCAAGGCAAAACCCGGCAACTTGGCAACATCGTTGCGGATGCAGCATATGGTCGCCAACTCAATTTCGGAAGGGTGCGGGCGAAGGTTACCATTCACGACTCCTGCCACGCAACGCATCTCGGCGAGCCTGCCCGGTGGCGCGAAGTCTTAGCCCGCGTGCAAGGCTTGGAACTTATCGAGATGGAGGCGAGCCGACACTGCTGCGGCTTCGGAGGAAGTTACGCTCTCTTTCACCGCGAGGTATCGACCCGCATCGCCGGTCGTAAGATGGATCAGGCCCGGGCAACCGGCGCAGCGACACTGCTCGTCGGATCGCCGGGTTGTCAAATTCGCCTGCAAAGCCTCGAAGGCGAACGGCTTGAAGTACGCTATGCCGGGGAGTTTTTAGCCGCGACTATCGTCTGAATCGAATGCCTGCCTTGCGAGCCGTGTAGGGGCAGGTTAACTTGAAATGCGGTCTTCCGGTTTCGACATTCGATGCAACCGGCCCGCAAGAGCCTCGAAAACCGTTCGAGCCTCCTTCCTGACAATCCCAACCCGAGGCCTTATGTTCCTGACCGATGAACAGCAGATGCTCCGCGACATGGTGCGTGATTTCGCGCAGAGTGAAGTGAAGCCGATCGCCGCGGAGATCGACGAAACGTGCCGGTTTCCGATGGAGAATGTCAGGAAAATGGGAGAGTTGGGCTTGCTGGGCATCGTCTTTCCCGAGCAATACGGCGGCGCCGGGATGGACTATGTCTGTTATGCTATTGCCGTGGAAGAAATTTCCCGCGTCTGTGCTTCAACCGGCATCACCCTCGCTGCGCACGTCTCGCTCGGCGTCTATCCTATCTATGCCTTTGGAAGCGAACTCCAGAAGCAAACCTGGCTGCCCCGGCTATGCACCGGTGAAATCCTCGGCGCTTTCGGCTTGACCGAACCGAATGCCGGGTCCGACGCCGCCGGAACCGAGACGACGGCGCTTCGAGGCAGCAGCGGATGGACCGTTAACGGCGCCAAGCGGTTCATTACCAACGCCTCTGTCTCCGACATCTACTCCTTAACCGCGGTAACCGATCGCGCCAAGAAAACCCATGGCATCAGCGCCTTTCTCGTGCCGCGCGGAACGCCCGGTTTTGCCGTCGAACGCAAGGAGAACAAACTTGGCATTCGCGGTTCCGACACTGCCGGACTCTCCTTTACCGACTGTCAACTGCCGGACGATGCCATTCTTGGCACCGAAGGCGAGGGCTTCAAATACTTCATGGACACCCTCAACGGCGGGCGTATTTCGATCGGGGCTATGGCTCTCGGTATTGCACAGGGCGCTTTCGATCAAGCCCTCAAGTTTTCCCAGGAGCGGCACGCCTTTGGCAAGCCGATCAGCGAGTTTCAGATGACCCAGTTCAAACTGGCCGATATGGCGACTTGGATCGAAGCCGCCCGGCATCTGATCTACCATGCGGCGGAACTAAAGCAGCGCGGCCTGCCTTTCGTCAAAGAGTCGGCAATAGCAAAACTCTACGCCTCCGAAGTGGCGACCAAAATCTGCGAAATGGCCATTCAGATTCACGGCGGTTATGGCTATTGTCAGGAGTATCCCGTCGAAAGGATGTGGCGGGACGCGAAACTGTGCGAAATAGGCGAAGGAACGAGTGAAATCCAACGGCTCGTCATCGCGCGCGAACTTCTGAAGGCATAGCGCGGTTGATTCAAGAGGGGGAGTTTGCCGTAGTCGCCGATGGCTGGCTGAAAATCGTAGCCGATGACTTTAGGGTCGGCTTGCCTGTTGGACAGAAAAGTCGGCTGTTAATCGGTCTGAATCAAGTCGTTTTGCGCTTGGCCGGTAAGGTTGTCTTAATCGACACGGGACTTGGTGACTGGCGCCGACCCGAGGATGTTGGATTGCTCGACTTTGAGCGACCTCGTAAGTTGATTTCAGGTCTTGCTGCAAATGGAGTTACCGCCTCCAGCATAGACCTCGTGATCTTCAGCCACTTGCACTACGACCACTCCGGCGGCGGCGTGAGATGGGCGGGCGACCGCTTCGTTCCGACCTTTCCAAATGCCGATTACCTGGTTCAGAATAATGAATTTCGCTTTGCGCTTGAACCCGATGATGCCCGGCGGGACGATTATTGCAAGAGCGATGTTGAGACCCTTGTCAATAATGGAAGACTTCGCATGTTGAAGGGTCCATCGGAGATCCTACCCGGTCTTGAAGTGCACCCGACAGGAGGGCATTCGCCCGGGCATCAGATTGTCGTCGCCCACCTTCCGGGCGGGACGCTTTTCTGTCCCGGCGACTTGATTTCTACCCGGCAGCATGCCAACCTGCAGGTTACGATGATCTATGACCAGGATCGGGAGCAAGTCTTGTCCGAGCGCCGAAGGTGGATTGAGAAAGCGAAAGCCGGGCGGTGGCAGGTGATCTTTTGCCATGCCCATCGCAATATGGTAGGCTGCCTGGCTTGACCCTTGCTGCTTCAACTTTGCACAAGTCCAACTGCTAATCAATCGATCGACACAATTACAATAACACATCGGATTCTCAAATGAACGACGTCGTCATTACTGCAGCCAAACGAACCCCGATCGGCTCTTTCGGAGGTGCCTTCGCGTCGCTTCCCGCCGTCCGGCTCGGTGCCGCCGCCATCAAAGGTGCGCTTGCCCAGAATAGTGTTGCTCCCGGTGAGGTCGATGAGGTCTTGATGGGAATGGTCCTGCAAGGCGGAACCGGCCAGGCGCCAGCCCGTCAGGCGGCGATCTACGCCGGGCTGCCGCATTCGGTTCCCTGCACGACGGTGCATAAGGTGTGCGGCTCGGGCTTGAAGGCGGTTATGCTCGGAGCCGACAGCGTTCGCCTTGGCCGTGCCAAGGTCGTCGTCGCCGGGGGAATGGAGTCTATGTCCAACGCGCCTTACTACCTATTGCAAGCCCGTTCCGGCTACCGGATGGGGGATGGCAAGGTGATCGACGGGATGATTTATGACGGCCTCTGGGATCCTTACGGCGATATGCATATGGGGATGTGTGGCGAGATCTGCGCCGCCGATATGAACTTCAGTCGCGCCGAGCAGGATGACTATGCAGTGCTCTCCTACAACCGGGCTATCGAAGCCCAGAAAGCCGGGAGGTTCGCCGCAGAACTGACAACAGTTGAGATCCCCCAGCGTGGAGGTGATCCGATCGTCGTCAGCGAAGACGAGGAACCGAAAAAAGTCCGCTTCGACAAAATCCCGATCCTTAAGCCCGCGTTCAAGAAGGATGGCACAATCACCGCTGCCAACGCCTCCAAACTCAACGATGGCGGTTGCGCACTGGTCTTGATGACTTCCAACGAAGCAGTGCGGCGCGGCATTAAACCGCTCGCCCGGGTTCATGGACAGGGTGGATTCGCGCAGGCGCCGGAGTGGTTTACCACAGCCCCCGATCAAGCAATACGGCGGGCTGTCGAAAACACTGTCAAGGCTGACGGCTCGCATCTAAGCCTCGACGAAGTCGATCTCTTCGAGATCAATGAGGCATTCGCTGTGGTTGCGCTGGCGAATATCAAACTGCTTGGCATCGATGCCGGGAAGGTGAATGTGAACGGCGGCGCGGTAGCGCTCGGGCATCCGATCGGCGCTTCCGGAGCGCGCATCCTGACGACACTCATCTATGCTCTGGCTGACCGAGGTAAGACCTGGGGCGTCGCCGGCATTTGCCTCGGCGGCGGCGAAGCCGTGGCATTAGTAGTGGAGAGGCTATAGGTTGACTTCTGATTTGCGACTATAGGTCACTGCGTGAGACAAGTTCGTCCGCGACCGAAATAGAACCACCGACCGATACAATTACACAGGGCTTTCAATGGACATCAAACAGATCGCCGTCATCGGAGCCGGAACGATGGGCAACGGCATTGCCCATGTCGCCGCCGCCAGCGGTATCGACGTCACACTGATCGACGTCAAGCCTGAGTTTCTCGACAAGGCACTCAAGACCATCACCGGGAATTGCGACCGGATGATCAAGAAAGGAGCCCTTACCGAGGATGATAAGAGCGCACTCCTCAGCCGGATCAAAACTGCGACCGGCCTCGACGAAACTGCCTCGGCTGATCTCGTGATCGAAGCCGTCAGTGAAAACGAATCGCTTAAACTTGGCATCTTCAAACATCTCGATGCCATTTGTCGTCCCGAGGTGATGCTCGCAAGCAACACCTCGTCGATTTCTATAACCGCCCTCGCAGCGGCGACCGGGCGCCCCGACCGGGTCATTGGGATGCACTTCATGAATCCCGTCCCGATGATGAAACTGGTTGAAGTGGTGCGCGGCATAGCCACTTCTGAGGAGACGACCGGACAGATTGCCGCCCTTTCCGAACGTCTCGGCAAGACGCCGGTAGTCGTCGAAGACTATCCCGGATTCGTCGCCAATCGCATCCTGATGCCGATGATCAACGAAGCGATATACTGCCTGATGGAAGGGGTTGCCGACGCCGATGCCATCGACACCGTGATGAAACTCGGTATGGCGCACCCGATGGGACCCTTGGCGCTCGCCGACCTGATCGGCCTCGATGTCTGCCTGGCAATCCTTGAAGTGCTCCACGACGGGCTGGGCGACGACAAGTATCGGCCCTGCCCCTTGCTGAAGAAGATGGTAACCGCCGGTCACCTTGGGCGTAAGTCCGGTCGCGGCTTCTTCGCATATAACTGATCGCTATCTCTACAGCAACACTGACGATGGACTTCACCTACACCCCGGAACAGCAGATGGTGCGAGACACCATCCGCGACTTTGCACTGGCCGAATTAGCCGCCGGTGCGGCTGAACGTGACGAAAAGGAAATCTTTCCCCACGAAGCCATCAGGAAGTTGGGCGAACTCGGCTTTATGGGCGTCACTGTGCCTCCCGAAGAAGGCGGGTCGGGTCTCGATATGATCTCCTATGCCATTGCCGTCGAGGAGTTGGCGCGAGTCGATGCCTCGTGCGCCATCATCGTATCGGTCAACAACTCGCTGGTCTGTTACCCCCTCGAAAAGTTCGCTACTCCGGAGCAGAAAGAACGCCTCCTGAAGCCCCTCGCTTCGGGAGGCAAATTGGGCGCTTTCGCCCTCTCCGAGCCAGGCTCGGGCTCCGATGCCGGGGCTATGAAGACAACTGCGGTCCGCGACGGCGATGACTACATCCTTAACGGCACCAAGAATTTCATCACCACCGGAGCAAACAGTGACGTGATGATAGTCTTTGCCGTGACCGATGCCAACAAAGGCTCACGCGGGACATCGGCCTATCTCATCGAAAAGGGGATGAAGGGGTTTGAGGTAGGAAGACATGAGAAGAAACTCGGCATCCGGGCGTCCGACTGCGTGCAGATTTCTCTGGTCGATTGCCGGGTGCCGATCGCCAATCTGCTTGGCGGCGAGGGTATGGGCTTCAAGATTGCCCTTACGACGCTCAACTCCGGCCGGATCGGAGTCGCCGCTCAGGCCCTCGGCATTGCACAGGCATCGCTCGACGAAGCCGTAAAATACAGCCAGGAGCGCAGGCAATTCGGGCAGCCGCTTTCAGCTTTCCAGATTACCCGTGCCAAGATCGCCCGGATGGCAATGGAGATTGAAGCCGCTCGATTGCTGCTTCATTCGGCTTGTGCAAGGAAGGATCGCGGCGAGTCCTTCATCAAAGAGGCAGCGATGGCCAAACTCTACTGCTCGGAATTGGCTGTCCGCACTGCGCTTGAAGCCGTCCAGATTCATGGCGGTTACGGCTACATCAAGGAGTATCCGGTCGAGCGCTATCTGCGCGATTCCAAGATCACCACGATCTATGAAGGCACCAACGAGGTGATGCACCTCGTGATTGCGGAACAGATTCTCGGGCGGGAGTGATTCCGCGCTGAACGATCATCTCATCAGGGGCGGAAGGGGCAGGCAAGGTCTGCCGTGCCGCCGGGAGGAACGCTAATGTCCGGCTTCGACGAAAGCCTTAAGATATGGTATTCGGGGCGGTGGATTGACTGGCACGAGGCAACCGTCCACGTGATGTCCCACGTCGTCCACTACGGTTCGTCCGTCTTTGAAGGCATGCGCTGCTACTCGACGCCGCAGGGATCGGTTATCTACCGCTTGGGCGACCACATCCGACGCCTCTTCAACTCAGCCAAGATCTACCGGATGGCAGTGCCCTACACCGAAGCCGATGTATGCAACGTCTGCGTCGAACTGCTTAAGGTGAATCATCAGCCGGAGTTCTACCTGCGGCCGGTGATCTTCCGCGGCTATGACAGCCTCGGTGTGGCACCCGGAAACTGCCCTATCGAGGTCGTTGTCGGCGGTTGGCGCTGGGGCAAGTATCTTGGCCCCGAAGCGCTTGCAAGCGGGGTCGATGTCTGCGTCTCGTCGTGGACTCGTATCGCGCCGAATACCCTGCCGGCGCTGGCCAAGTGCGCCGCAAACTACATGAATTCACAGTTGATCAAGATGGAAGCCCTCGCCGATGGCTACGCCGAAGGCATCGGCCTCGATGCGCAAGGCTATGTCAGTGAAGGTTCCGGCGAGAATCTATTTGTCGTCTTCAATGGTAAGATACTAACGCCTCCACTGGGCGCCTCAGTCCTACCCGGCATAACCCGCGACTCGGTCCTGGCCCTCCTGCGCGATCTCAAGGCAGAAGGGAAAATCCATCACGACATTCAGGAGTCGCTCATTCCGCGGGAAATGCTCTACATTGCCGATGAGGTCTTCTTCACCGGATCGGCAGCCGAGATCACGCCTATTCGCTCGGTCGATCGTATCACTATTGGAGGCGGTCGCTGCGGGCCGGTCACAGCGATGCTCCAGGAACGGTTCTTTGCCGTGGTGAACGGCGAGGTTCCCGACCAGCACAATTGGCTCACCCGCATTGCCTTCGACGACTAAACGCGTTCCGCCGGACCCGGCTCTGCTCCTTGAAGATGATGACGACGACGGCCTCCCGGCAGCGACCTGTCACCCCGGCGATAAGCCTACGCGTCGTTATTCCCGTGAGATCGCTCTTCGGGCCCTCTATGCACGGGAACTGAAGGGAGACAGCGCTGGCGATCTCCTTACCGACACGCTGGTAAATGCCGGCCAGCCGACCCCCGACTATGCCGTGCGACTGATTGAACTCGTGGCTGCACATCAGGTGCAGGTTGACGACTGGATCCGGAGCCGGGTCGAAAAATGGGAATTTCACCGCATCGCATTACTTGACCGCTTGATCCTAAGGCTGGCGATTACCGAGATGCTTTTTGTTCCGGATGTTCCCTTAAAGGTAGCGCTTGACGAAGCCATCGAACTGACCAAATTCTATTCGACAGACCAGAGCGGCCGTTTCGTTAACGGTATCCTCGATACACTCTCAAAGGAAGCCCGGGAAGGCAGGCTGATCACTTCTGGAGGCGCCGCATAGCCGGATTGAGACTCGCCATCATTTCAGACGTTCACAGCAACCTCCCGGCTCTCGAGGCGGTCCTTGACTCTGCTTACCGGGAAGGCTGCCAAAACGTTGTCTGTCTCGGCGATGTTGTCGGCTATGGCGCAAGTCCCATCCAATGCCTCGATCTTCTTGAAGAAAAAGGCATCCCGGTTATTTTAGGCAATCACGATGCCGCCGCCGCCGGACGCCTTAGTCTCGACTACCTTAACGAGCATGCCCGAACAGCGATCGAGTGGACGATTCATGAGATCGGTCCGGCTCGCCGGGAGCGGCTCGCCCGGTTGCCGGCAACTCTCGAAAGGGAGGGTATGCTCTTTGTTCACGCTTCCCCCTTTGAACCGCTCAACTGGCATTATATCTTTAACCAGTCTGAAGCCCGCGTCGCTTTCCGCGAGTTCGTCCAGCCTGTCTGTTTTGTCGGACACACCCATTTCCCCGTCAGTTTCCAGAATCCGTCGGACGGCCGGCGTCTCATCAACGTCGGCTCGGTCGGACAGCCGCGCGACCGCGATAACCGGGCTTGCTACGGTATCTTCGATACAACAACCGCGACTTTTCGCTGGGAACGTGTCGAATACGACATCGGAACGGCTGTCAGGGCAATAATCCAGGCTGAACTGCCTCGCTATCTGGCTGATCGGCTCCGGATGGGAGTATGATTCATTATTACCGGGACGTTGTCCTTTCAACTTTATTGTCGAAACCAGTTAAAAAATCAGGCCGCTTGCTCTCTTCTCTACTTACTCACGTGACCGCTGAATGCTGACCGGCATCTTCTCATCCCTCTTCGGTTCCAAGTACGACCGGCAGTTGAAGAAGATCTGGCCGATGGTGGCGGACATCAACCGCCACTTCGAGCACTTCCGGACGACGCTTTCCGATGACGATCTGCCGCGCCGGACTGAGGAGTTTCAGCAGCGCATTAAGGCGGGCGAGACTTCCGACGACCTCCTCCCTGAGGCGTTCGCTCTCGTGAAGGACGCCTGCCGGCGCGCCCTCGGGCGGCAATGGCTCGTCGTCGGTCAGCCGGTCGTTTGGGATATGGTGCCTTACGATGTCCAGTTGATCGGTGGAATCGTCCTCCACGAGGGCAAAATCTCCGAGATGGCGACCGGTGAAGGCAAGACCCTCGTCGCGACGATGCCGCTCTATCTGAACGCCCTTGAAGGCAGGGGCGCGCACCTGATCACGGTCAACGACTACCTCGCCCAGCGCGACTCAGACTGGATGGGCGGGATATTCCAGATGCTCGGGCTTTCGGTCGGCTGCATCCTGAACTCGATGAACTCCGCTCAGCGCAGAGCAGCCTACGCGTGCGATATCACCTATGGCACCAACAACGAGTTCGGCTTCGACTACCTGCGCGACAATATGGCAATAGCGGTCGAAGACATCGTCCAGCGAGGCCATCACTACTCAATCGTCGATGAGGTGGACTCAGTCCTGGTCGACGAAGCCCGGACGCCGCTCATCATTGCCGGTCCGGTTCGTCAGTCCACTCAACTCTACGAGCAATTGAAGCCGTCGGTTGAACGGCTGGTCCGGGCTCAGCGCGACCGCATCAGCGAGATTGTATCCGAAGCCGAGAAATTGCTCGCGAGCGACAAGGACGAAGACCAGTATGAACTGGGCCGCCTCGTCCTGAAGGCTTACCGCGCCCAACCGAAGCATAAGCGCCTCACCAAACTGACCGCCGAAGAGGGCGTCAAGGCTCTGATGCGTTCGGTAGAAAACGACTACCTGCGCGATAAAGTTCTCCACGAACTCGACGAAGAACTGCTCTTCGTCATCGACGAAAAGCAGCACACCATCGACCTGACCGATGAAGGCCGCCAGTTGCTCGCCTCCTACGAAGGTTCTGACGCCGACCTCTTTCTGCTGCCCGACCTCGCCGAAGAAATCCACGCCATCGAGAGCCGTGACGACCTCGAACCTGCCGAGCGTGAAAGGCAGCGTGACGAACTGAACGCCTCCTATGCCGTGAAAGCGGAGCGGATCCAAAACATCAGCCAGTTGCTCCGGGCCTATTCACTCTACGAAAAGGATGTCGAATACGTTGTCCAGGATGGCAAGGTCTTGATCGTCGATGAGTTCACCGGACGGCTGATGCCGGGCCGTAGATATTCGGACGGTCTGCATCAAGCCATCGAAGCCAAGGAAGGCGTCAAGATCGAGGGCGAGACCCAGACCATCGCCACCATCACCCTGCAGAATTACTTTCGCCTCTACGGCAAACTGGCTGGAATGACCGGCACCGCAGAGACTGAGGAAGGCGAGTTCTGGGACATCTATAAACTCGAAGTGGTCGTCATCCCGACCAATGAGAAGGTGCGGCGGGTCGATCAGGACGACGTCATTTTCAAGACCAAGCGCGAGAAGTTCAACGCCATCATCGAGGAGATTAAAGCCCTCCACGACGATGGCCTTCCAGTGCTGGTCGGAACAACGTCGGTCGATGTCTCCGAAACGCTCTCGCGGATGCTTCGTCGTCAGGGCATTCCGCATGACGTCCTGAACGCCAAACAGCATCAGCGCGAAGCCGAGATCGTAAAAAATGCGGGACAGCCCGGTGCAGTGACGATTGCCACAAATATGGCCGGACGGGGAACCGATATTAAATTAGGTGCCGGGGTGGTCCGCTTACCCGAGGGTAACGCGAGTCGCGACGCCGCTGAAGGCGGCTTGCAGATCATCGGCACCGAACGCCATGAATCGCGCCGGATCGACCGCCAGTTGCGAGGCCGCGCTGGACGCCAGGGCGATCCGGGGGCGTCGATCTTTTTCCTTTCGCTCGAAGACGACCTGATGCGCTTGTTCGGATCCGAACGTATCGCGGGCATTATGGACCGCCTCGGCGTAAAGGAAGGCGAAGTGATCACCCACCCGATGATCACCCGCTCCATAGAGAAGGCGCAAAAGCGGGTCGAAGCCTATCACTTCGGCATCCGCAAGCATCTCCTCGAATACGACGACGTGATGAACCAGCAGCGCGAAGTGATCTACGGACGCCGGCGGTCGCTGCTGTTCGATCCCGACATTCGGAATGTCATTTCGGATCTGGTTTCCGAGCATCTCGAGGCGATGTTCGAAGAATGCGCCAATCCCCGCGAAACGCCGGACCTTTGGAATCAGGAGGAACTTCACCACCGCCTCCGGCGTAATTTACAACTGGAGACCCCGCCGCAGAGCGAGTGGGGGAGATTCACCAAGCCGGCCGACTGGGTCGAGTATCTGACCGAAAGGGCGCTCCAGGCCTTCGACCGAAGGCGCGACCTCTATGGAAGAGAGCGGTTTGAGCCGTTCGTCAGGTGGGTGGCGCTGCGGACGGTCGATGAGAAATGGAAAGATCATCTCTATGATATGGATCGCCTTAAAGAGGGCGTCGGCCTGAGGGCTTACGGACAGCGCGATCCACTTATCGAATACAAGAAAGAGGGCTTCGAACTCTTTGCCGCGCTCCTCGAGTCGATCAACGAGGAGACGCTTCGTATTGTTTATAATGCCGTCATCCAGGAACCGGCTGCCGTCCGGCCGGTCGCACCGACGCGGGTTTCCTACCTGAAGCCTGAAGCGGTTGCAGCGCCGGTTGGAGGCGCGGGAGAAACGGATGACGACGGAGAAGGCGAACCGGTTGCCGCCGGTCCGGCCCGAAGACCTCTGCCCCGCCGCGAACCGGTGCGGGTAGTCGCTACGGTCGGCCGCAACGACCCCTGCCCCTGTGGCAGCGGGAAGAAGTTCAAAAAGTGTCACGGTGCCTGATCTCTCATCTTCACTAAGGGACAGGATGGAACGTCATATCGTCGAAATACTCGTTATCCTCATGCGCGAATACCCGGAAGGCGCTATTCGCCCCGAGGAGTTTGAACCCTTGGCCAACAACCTCATCGGCCTCGGATATACCCAAAATGAAATCGAATCGGCGCTCTTCTGGTTCTACAATCGTCAGGAAGTGAACCGCTCGACGCCGACCCAGGCCCATGGCCTAATGCCTGGTGCTGTGCGAATGCTGCACGAGGTCGAACGTTCGGTGATCACTCCCAAAGCTTACGGCTATCTCATCGAACTGAACCAACTGGGGCTGATCACTCTCGAGGAAATGGATTCCATCATCGAGCGCTCGGTTGTAATGGGTGGGCGCAAGGTCGATATCGATGACATGAAGATGTTCATAGCGGCACAGATTCTCGACCGCAGCAACGAAGCCGGATTCGTTGCACCGGGCAATTTCGCCAAAAACCCAACCGAAACCGTGCATTGAGTCCTGCCGGATCGCCGAAGAGCAAAGCCTCCCGAACCACATCGGGCCGCAGTCGCAACTCAGCCGGCCCTGCTTCAACTTCGACTCCGCCGTCGCGCCGCCCGGCTGCAACCCGGGACGGAGCGCTCGTCATTGTCGAATCGCCGACCAAGGCGCGCACGCTGACTCGCTACCTGGGGTCCGGTTATACCGTCCTAGCCAGCGGCGGGCACGTTAGAGACCTCCCGGAACGGGAGATCGGTGTCGATATCGCGCGCGGCTTCGAGCCGAAGTATGTCGAACTGCCCGACCGTGCCAAGATCGTCGGGACGCTGCGAAAAGCCGCACGGGAAGCCAAACAGATCCTGCTCGCCACCGACCCCGATCGCGAAGGCGAGGCTATAGCCTGGCACCTCTCAGAGTTGATCGGAAGGCCCCTGTCCGACTTCGGCAGAGTGCAGTTTCACGAGATTACCCGCCATGCCGTCGAAGAGGCTATAAATCACCCCGGTGCTATCGATATGCAAAAAGTCGATGCGCAGCAGGCTCGCCGGGTAATGGATCGCCTCGTCGGGTATCAAGTAAGCCCGATCCTCTGGAAGACTGTCACCGGAGGTCTCTCGGCTGGACGGGTGCAATCGGTCGCTCTGCGTATCCTCTGCGAGCGGGAAGCCGAGATCGAGGCTTTTGTTCCGACTGAGTTCTGGACCATCGATGGTCGATTCAAAGGCGGGGGGGGGGTGCCCTTCCTCGCCCGGCTCAGCGAGTTTGACGGTAAGAAGGTCGAGATCGGCGAGGAAGGGGCTGCCAAATCCGTCGTCGATCGCCTGAAGCCGCAGACTTACTCGGTCGAATCAGTCAAGAAGGTGCGCCGCAAACGTGCCCCCTATCCTCCCTACACTACCAGCACCCTTCAGCAAGATGCCGGCCGGCGGCTCGGCTTCAGCGTCAAGCGGACGATGGCGGTTGCACAACGGCTCTACGAAGGCGTCGAACTCGGCAGTCGCGGTGCCGTCGGGCTGATTACCTACATGCGCACCGACTCGATGCGCGTCTCAAGCGAAGCCATCGCTGCCGCTCGCGACTACATCGCATCGCACTTTGGAACTCCAGCGGTATCGCGCGAACCGCGGGTCTATCGCAACAAGAAAGGTGCGGTACAGGATGCTCACGAAGCGATCCGGCCGACCGACGTCAGACTTTCGCCGCAGGAACTAAAAGGGCTTCTTGGCGGTGACGAAATGAAACTCTATGACCTCATCTGGCGCCGCTTCGTAGCCACCCAGATGAAGGATGCCGAATACGACCAAACCACAGTTCGAATCCACGGCAGCGAAGGCGCCCTTTTCAAATCTACCGGCCAGGTGCTGATTCTGCCCGGATTCCTGCAGGTGATGGCCGATCTAAAGGTTTCGGATGATAAAACGGATGAGGCTGACAAGTCGGGAGAGCCTCCCGATACCGCGCTTCCGCCCGGCCTCGTCGAAGGGATGCCTCTTGCGCTACTTGATCTAATTCCGAAGCAGCGCTTCACCCAGCCGCCTCCGCACTACTCGGAAGCAAGCCTCGTTAAGGAACTCGACGAAAAAGGCATCGGCCGGCCTTCTACCTATGCCGCCATCATCTCGACTCTCTTTGACCGCACTTATGCCGAGCGTAGAGAAAAGGTCCTCCACCCGACACCACTCGGCAAGACCGTGAACCGCATCCTCGTCGATCTCTTTCCGCAGATATTCTCCGTCGAGTTCACAGCCCGGATGGAAGAGGAACTCGACCGGATAGAAGAAAAGGGGGACGAGTGGCGCAAGGTCATGGGCGATTTCTATGGCCCTTTCAGCACTGCACTGGCGGCTGCCGATAAAGCCAAGGGCGACTTGAAGAAAGAGACGCTGGAGCCGGTTGGGCGCGACTGCCCGCAGTGCGGCAGCCCGCTCGTCTATCATTTTGGCCGGCGTGGCCGGTTCATCGCCTGCACCGGATTCCCCAAATGCCGCTACAGCGAGGGCATCGAAGAGAATGCGCCTCCCGTCGAGAGCGATACGCCCTGCCCCCTTTGCGGAGGCAAAATGCTTGTCCGCAGCGGCCGGTTTGGCAAGTTCCTCGGATGCATCAACTATCCTAAATGTAAGGGTCTTCTTCCACTCAAGACCGAGCACGCTTGTCCCAGGGAGGGCTGCACCGGGCACATCGTCGAGCGACGTTCAAAGTCCGGCAAGGTTTTCTTCGGATGCTCGCACTACCCCGACTGCGATTTTGTGACCTGGGACTCACCGACGGCAGGACCTTGTTCGCAGTGTAAAGCTCCTACGCTATTCGAAAAAAAGAGTAAAGCCGGGACGCAGGTCCACTGTCGCCGCTGCGATTGGAAGGGCGAAGCCGGTGGATAGCGACCTTATTAGAGGCTTTCTGAATATTCTAAACACCCGCCGGTTCAGTCCTCACACCCTGCGCGCCTACGAGAAAGATCTGCTGGAGTTCGCCGCGTATCTGGACGAGCGCAAGAAGGATTCACTTCTCGCCGACTTCCGCATCATCCGCGATCATCTTTACAACCTGCACCGGCGCGGTCTTGCACCGCGATCGATCGGTCGCAAGTTCGCCGCCATTAAAGCCTACTATCGCCATCTGATGCGTGTTGGAAGCATATCCGACAACCCCACCCGTCCGGTTCAGGCGCCCCGCGAGCGGCGAAGCCTTCCCAAACCGCTTCCCCGTGAGGAATTGGCAAAGGCCCTTGACAGGCAGATTGAAGATGCCCTTGCCATTCGCGACCGGGCAATGGTCGAACTACTTTATGGCTGCGGGCTGCGCATATCGGAGTTGACCGGGCTAGACATCGTATCACTTAATGACAAAGTCCTCCGCGTTTACGGTAAGGGAGGCAAGGAGCGAATCACTCCGCTGCCCGGTAAGGCCATTAACGCCTTGGCAGCTTATGTTCCTGTTCGTGCAATCCTTTCAACCGGCCGGTCGGATGAGCCGGCCTTGTTCCTGAGTCGTAGTGGAAAACGGCTCACTGCGCGCGATGCCCGTCGGAGGGTCGAACTGTATCTTGACGCGCTGAGTGACGGCCGAACGCCCCATCCCCATCGCCTCCGCCATTCCTTTGCGACGCACCTCCTCGACAACGGCGCCGGCCTAAGGGAAGTGCAGGAACTGCTCGGGCACGCCAGCCCGCAAACCACCCAAATTTACACTCACGTCGGTATCGAACGGCTGCTCAAGGTCTATCGTCAGGCTCATCCGCGGGCGGGTGAGCCGGTGGAGACCACTGACGCTTTGCTCAGCCCTGTACCGACACCCACCCAGGTCAAAGCGGGAGACATAGAATGAAAGTCACCATATCCGCACGGCACTTCGAAGCCAGCGACAAACTGCAGACCTTTGCGGTCCGTGAGGTTGAGAGACTTCGCAAGTTCTTCGACGGTCAGGCGACCGCTGAGGCAATCCTCGAAGAAAATGGGTCGCAGAAGTCCGTTGAACTGCGCCTGACAATGCTCGGTAAACTGCTGCCGGCGCGGGTCGAAGGCGCCGACTTTTACGCCATTATTCCTCAGGCGGTCGAAAAGATCGCCCGGCAGGTAAAGGCTACCAAGGAAAAAGTCTATTATCCCCGATAAGATAAATTGCCAGGATAGCATTTCGCCTGAACATATGAGCACTTATCGGGGGTTTACTTGCCGCTGACCATCCGCGACTTTCTCGCGGATAACCGCGAAGCACTGGGACTTAGGCTCGTGGCCGGCAAGTCTGGTTCAGGCGCAGTCCTGACCGATGCCGAGCCGCGCCGCCCCGCATTTGCCGGACGAAAGCTTGAAGACGTCAGCCCGCCGGTTGGCGTCGTCCTGATCGGGGATGAAGACTATAAGCATCTTAGCGCGCTATCTGATGCGCAGCGCAGCCGGTTATTGCAGGGTTATATCCGTCCGCCGCTCGAGTGCATTATCCTTGCCGGTGAATACGCCAGGATAGCACCCATAAGACCGCTCGCTAACCAGCGGGGCATCGCACTGATTCAAACCTCGCTGCCTGGAACCGAAGTCCTGCGGACGCTCTTCGACTACCTTGCCCGCATGCTCGCACCGACCGAGCAAATACACGGGACTTTGGTTGATATTCATGGCACCGGCGTCCTCTTCATTGGACGCGCAGGCATCGGCAAAAGCGAAATTGCCCTTGATCTGGTCGAACGAGGGCATAGGTTGGTAGCGGACGATGTGGTGATCCTCCGGCGCTACTCGCCGGGGATTCTGATCGGCAGCGGCCCGGAGTTGCTGAAGCACTTCCTCGAGATTCGCGGCATCGGCATCATCGATGTGCGCAAGTTGTTCGGGGTTCGAGCGATCCGTCTCCAGAAACGGGTCGAGACGGTCGTCGAACTTCTCGACTGGGACGGGAGCGAAGACTACGAGCGGCTCGGCCTTGATGAGCGGACGATCAGATTCATTGGTGTCGATCTACCGTACGTGAGGCTTCCGATCTTCCCGGGCAAGAACATCACCGTGCTGGCAGAAGCCATCGCGCTCGGACTGCATCTGAAAATCTACGGTGAAAGCCCGGCGGCAGAGTTATCGAGTCGGCAATCCGAACTGATGCGCCGCCGCCGGATCGAAGGCTATCTTCGCAGCGATCCGGAGTAGAACATTTCGACATTTGGACGAGGAGTGTATAAAGGGGTGCATCAAAAATGTCATCCTGAACGAAGTGAAGGATCTCGTCTGGAATTGCCTAACTTCGGGTCGGGGTGCTTCACTGTGTTCAGCATGACAAGTTTTCTTGTTGACACTCTTTTTCAAGTGGTGGGTGGACGCCCCCGTCAGCCCACACCACACCAACACGTCTTGCGCCGGACGAAGGCGTCCGGTGTGCATAAATGAAACTCACGCACTCTTTACATATTCTATGGGGGGAAAGAACGTCTTTGGGGGAAGGGAGTAATGAACATCACGGTACTTTCGACCTGGCAAAGCCTTTTGAAGGCAGCGCGAGGCGACCATCCCGCCGATCTTCTTATTCGTAATGCGCGCATTGTTAACGTTTTCACCGGGCAGGTCGAGGAAGAATCGGTAGCGGTCCACCGCGGAGTGATCGTCGGGATTGGGGAATACGAAGCCGACCGGATAGTGGACTTGGCAGGCGCCTTTCTGGCTCCCGGCTTGATTGAAGGCCATGTCCACATTGAGAGTTCCAAACTGACGCCGGCCAGGTTCGCCCAGGTTGTGGTGCCGCGTGGGACGACGACCGTTATCGCCGATCCTCACGAGATCGCCAACGTCTTCGGAATCGATGGCATTCGGTATATGCTGCGCGGTTCACTGGGTCTGCCGCTCGACGTTTTCTATATGCTTCCATCCTGCGTTCCGGCGACGACAATGGAGACCGCCGGCGCGAAGCTCTCAGCGGATGACTTGAGACCGCTGCTAAGCGAACCGTCTGTCCGCGGAATCGGCGAATTGATGGACTTCCCCGGCGCCTTGAACGGTGATCCGAGAGTCCTTTCAAAATCCGCGCTTGCGGGTGGCAAACGGCCGGTCGATGGGCACTCGCCCGGACTAACTGGCAAGCAGTTAGCCGCCTACTTGATTGCCGGGCCAGCCACCGATCATGAGTGCAATGCGCTCGCCGAAGCCGAAGAGAAACTGGCCCGCGGGATGCGTATCATGATCCGCGAAGGCAGTGCCGCCCGCAATCTCGACGCCTTGATCGGACTGGTAACGCCGGCCAACGAACGGCGATGTCTGCTCGTCAGCGACGATCGGCGCCCCGGCGACCTGATGGAACAGGGTCATCTTGACCACTTGCTGAGACGGGCGACAGCAGCCGGTCTCGATCCGGTTACGGCGATCCGGATGGTAACGCTCAATGCCGCAGAGACATTTCATCTCTTCGACCGTGGCGGCATACGGCCTGGTTGGAAGGCCGATCTCGTCGCTTTCGACGACCTCAAGTCGTTCAAAGTGCAGGCTGTTTGGAAAGACGGCATTGAAGTCGCTCGAGATGGGCGGCTTATGGTACCATTGACCTTCGATTCAGAGCAGCGACCATCGCCATTGCCGGTTCCGCCGCTGCCGGGCGATGCTTTCGACATCCCCGACCACAGCCAGCCGGTGCGGGTGATCGGCATCGTACCGGATAAGATCATTACTGAGTCGTTGACTATGAGCTTTGACGGCATAGCCGGTCGTCTCGATTCCCATCCCGAAGAGGATGTTCTGAAATTGGCGGTGATCGAACGGCATACCGGCCAAGGTCGTATGGCACTCGGCTTCGTCAAGGGTTTGGGTTTGCGAGAGGGAGCCATAGCCTCGACTGTGGCTCACGACTCGCACAACATCATCGTCGCCGGTGCAGATGACGAGTCAATGTTTGTGGCCGTCAACCGGCTGGTAGCGCTTGGCGGAGGCCAGGTGGTGGTTCGCGACGGATTGCCGATTGCCGAAATGCCGCTGCCGATTGCCGGGCTGATGAGCAACAATGCTCCTGAGTTGGTTGCAAAGTCCGAATCGGCACTGCTAAATGCAGCAGCCAGCCTCGGAAGTCCGCTCGCCGATCCCTTGATGGCGCTCAGTTTCCTGGCTTTACCGGTGATCCCCCAACTGAAACTGACCGACCACGGCCTGGTCGATGTAGATCGGTTTGAGTTAGTATCGCTTTACTCCTAACCTGCCATGTTCCGGGAATGAACAGATTGGACGTTGTGTTTGACGGATTGATGACGAGCGTCTCGGGGGTTCGCGGCATCGTCGGCGAGGGACTGACTGTGGAGACGGTTGTTCGCTGGGCGACGGCATTCGGGGTGTTTTGCAACGGCGGACGGATTGTCCAATCGCGGGACACCCGTCCCACCGGCCCGATGATCGCGGATCTTGTCGCCGGTGCATTAGCCGCAGCCGGTTGTGACGTCGATGATGCCGGTGTTCTTCCGACTCCGGCCGGAGCGCTCGCCGTTCATCGTCGCGGCGCCGCCGGGGGGATCATCATCACCGCCAGCCATAATCCGCAGGAGTGGAACGCCATGAAGTTCGTCCGTGCCGATGGGCGAATGCTGACTGCTCCCGACTTTGCCTCCTTGAAGAGCCTATATGACCGGGCACACCTGCCTGCTGCACGTTGGGACGGCATAGGCCGCCGGATCGCCTGGAATCGAGCGGGTGAGATTTACATCGGCGCAGTGCTGGGACTTGGTCTGCTCGACCTCGACCGGATCAGACGCAAGCGGTTCCGCGTCGCATTCGACGGCGTCAACGGCGCTGGAAGTGAACTCTATCCACTTTTGCTCGAGTCCCTCGGCTGCGAAGTGAAGACAATACATTCATCGCCTGATGGTTACTTTCCGCGACCGCCTGAACCTTCACCCGATAACATTGCCGACTTGCGACGACTGGTTGTCGAGGAAAAGTGCTCAATCGGATTTGCCGTCGATCCCGACGGGGATCGTCTTGCCGTTGTCGATGAACGCGGCGCGGCACCGGGCGAGGAGCGAACCCTGGCGCTCGCCGTCGGTGAAGTCCTTCGACTCCGTCCCGGTCCGGTGGTGATAAACGCTCTCACCTCACAGGTTATTGTCGATGTGGCCGGGTCTTTTGGGGTAACCTGCCAGCGCTCCAAAGTCGGTGAGGCAAATGTGGCGGACCTCATTGCCGACACCAACGCCGTAGTCGGAGGTGAAGGCAATGGCGGTGTGATGCTTGCCGAACTTCATCTGGTGCGCGATGCCGGAGTCGGCATGGCGCTGTTGTTGAACCGGCTCGCTTCGGGCCGGAAGCCCCTGTCGGAGCACCTTGCAGTTTTGCCCGAGTATTCCATGCGCAAAGCGACCTGGCCGGTGGAGGGCTTCGATCCGGCTATATTACTTGATGAACTCGCTGCCGGATTCCCCGCTACTCAGGTCTCGCGTCTCGACGGAGTGCGTATCGAGAGCAGTGATGGCTGGGTGCAGGCAAGGTCGTCCAACACCGAGCCGATCCTGCGCATCTATTCCGAAGCCAGTCAACCCGCTGCAGCGGATGCGATGCTGAGCGATATGTTAGCCCGGATTGGTAGTTTCATCGGACGAAAGGCTTCCCGTGTTGAAACTTGATGCCGGACACATTCTTGAACTGATTGAGAGCGGTGCCGACCTGCCGACGGTAGCGCCGGTGATGCGCAGTCTGCTTGCGCTTCCGGCGTCGAAATCTGATAATGCCGCTCTCGTCGAGGTCCTTAGGGTCGATGCTACACTGGCTGCGCGGCTCCTGCGTGAAGCCAATGCTCCCGACCAGTATCAGGACGAGGTGCTGGATCTATCGACTGCCGCCGGCCGGATTGCCCGCGGCAGTCTGCGCAACCTTTTGATCGCGACCAAGTTCACCGATGACAGCGACAGTTCCGACGGGGAGTTGGTCGAACACGAACGGCTTCGCTGGCTATGGGAGCGCAATCTATGCTGCTCTCTGGCAGCCCGGTTGACTGCTGAGCGAGTAGCACCCGGTCGTCAAGACGATTATCAAACCCTCGGTCTGCTGATGCACCTCGGTCTCTTCTACGTCCTGCATCACTATCCGGCCGAGTATGGACCTTTGATAGACCGCTGGCGACTCGAAGGCGGCGTCTTACGCGACAAGGAAGAGGACGAATTCGGCGTCGATCACCATATCATTGGTCAGCAACTGGCGCGGAAATGGCGGCTCGGCGTGGCGGTGGAATGGGCGGCAAGGCACATCGCTGATTCGGACGCCCCCCCCGTCGGCGATCTTCGCATCGACATACTGCGCTTTGCGGACCATGTGGCAGCACTCTTCTACGAGCAGAATAACATTACAGGCCTGGAGCGGGCGCTCCACTTCGGCGAAGTGAATCTCGCTCTGAGTAGGGATGCCTTGCTCGGCTTGATACAGCAAATTACCCTCGAGACCGAATCGCGCGTGGCGTTGCTCGCGGTGCAGAGCGGCCGGCGGGTGCCCTATATCGAACTGTTGCAGCGAGTCAACCGCGAACTGGGTGCGGCTACGCTCAGTTATGAGCAAATGGTGCGGGAACTCGACGCCGCGATCCGCAAGGCTGAGCAATTGGCTGAGCGGCTCGAGGAGACCAATCGCAAACTGCGTAGCGCCGTCAATATCGATCCCTTGACCGGGATCCATAATCGCCGCTACTTTGAGGAATTCCTCGCGTGGAACTGGAACCGCGCCGATCGCTATGGCACGACGCTCGGCTGCCTGATGGGCGACATCGACCACTTTAAGGTGGTCAACGACACTTATGGGCACCTGACCGGCGACCGGGTTTTACAGGTTGTCGCCGAGACGCTCAAGAGTCGTCTCCGCAATACCGACGTCGTAGCTCGCTACGGCGGTGAGGAATTTGTTATCTTGCTGCCGGAGACTACCCCGACGGCGGTAGCGCATATCGCTCAGAAGTTGAACAATGCCGTCCGCGAGCAAGTCATATCCCTTCCAACGGGCGACCTCCGCGTTACGATGAGTATCGGCTATGCAATCCATCCTGCCGGTGGCGAACATACGCAATCTGCTCCAACCGATCTGATCCGGGAAGCCGATCAAAATATGTATCATGCCAAGCACAATGGCCGGGATTGCATCTGGCCGCCTGAAGCTAAATCGGGACAGTCCGGAAAGTCCCGTAAGTCCACTAAGACTCGTTCCGCGAAACCGACGGACGGGTAGATTCGTAGAACATTCTGTATCCAAACCAAACCTAACCACAGTTAGAATGAACCAGTTTCGAGGCTCTCACTCAAGCCTTCAAAAGGCAGCCACAGTGTCCATGCCTGTGATTGTCGCGCTTCTATTTGCCGTGACGGCCGGGTGTGGAAACCCCGGCGATACACCCCGGCGAGGCTTCGAGCGCGGCAAACTGCCCGAGAAGTTCGATCACCCCAAACCCGGTCGGGCTTCCTACATCGAGCCGAAGCAGTTGATAGACACCCTCAACGCCGGCGCTCAGTTGCAAATCTACTTCATCGAAGATGTTCCCCCACCCGAGCCGCTGTATGTCGTCCATCTGCCCGGGATGAACTTCATTCAGTATGGCGAGGTCTTTTCCGACTTTAACAAGCGGGACAAGTCCCGACCTTACTATTTCATATGCCTCTATGGGGACGACTCTAAACGCGCCGCCGAGAATCTCGTCAAGGATGGCTTCACCTCTTATTACCTTGATGGCGGAAGTTTTCGACTGGTGAGTGAGATGCGCAAGCATGGTTGGTCCGTTCAGTGGAGATAGGTGCAACTGTCATGATCAGCGGTCTGGAAGTCAAGGCAGCATAATGCGGAGCGTGACTCTATTGGGCTTTGCTGCTGCCGCATGGCTAATTGGATCGTTTGGTCATCCATTTCAAGCAGCGACTCCCACGCCCGATGAGGCCTATGTGCCTTATTGGATCTACTTCCACGACAAGGATTTCGGGCGCGGTGAATCGCTTGCGTCGAGGGTAGCCGATCACGCCGCCGCGCAACCGCTGCGGGCGCACATCCGTCGCACCCGGGCGGGAGCCTCGTTCGAGGTTGCGGACCTTCCAGTTCCGGACTCTTTCGTCCGATATGTTGAATCTCGCATCGGTCGAAAGGTGCGGACGGTGAGCAAATGGCTTAATGCCGTTTCGATAAACCTGAACATTGCGGAATTACAGGCTCTTGAGCGCGCTATAGGCGCTCCCGGGTCGCCCGTAGCACGCGTCGGCCCGGTTGCCCGGTGGAAGCGCGAACCCCCCATGCCCGTGATCGAACTCCCCGTCGAACCGCCTCCGCGCCGTGATCACTTCTACGAATACGGCAATTCACTTACCCAGAACCGCTTCCTGAATCTTCCTGAACTGCATGACCGGGGATACCGCGGTCGTGGCGTCCTGATCGGCCTCTGCGACACCGGCTTCGACAACCTCGAACACAACTGCTTCCGGACTATCGACATCGTCGCCACGTGGGACTTTGTCAACGACGATGAGGATATCGATAACGGCGACGACATGGGGGTGGGTGATCACGGCACCAAGACGCTCTCGATCATCGGGGGCCTCGAAGCGGAGCGGATGGTCGGTGCAGCACCGGAAGCGACCTTTCTGCTTGCCAAGACCGAAAACACCGAGTGGGAGCGGCCGGTGGAAGAGGATTACTGGATCGCCGCAATCGAGTGGATGGATGGCTTTGGGGTGGAGGTGGTTTCGTCGTCGCTTGGCTACAGCGACTGGTATGAGTATGAGGACTATAACGGCGAAACGGCACCGATCACACTTGCTGCCGACCGGGCGGTGCGAATCGGCATTGTGGTGGTCAACTCCATCGGCAACGCCGGGCTGAACAACTATCCCCGCAACAAGTTATCAGCCCCCTCGGATGGCTTTGGCGTTCTGGCGATCGGCGGAACCAACCGGGACAGCACCCATGCGCGATTCTCATCGCACGGGCCTTCCTTCGACGGGCGGATCAAGCCGGACTTCATATCCTTTGCCAACGGGACGATCTTTGCATCGTCGCGCAATCCGACCGACTACGGCGCGGGACTCGGGACTTCGTTTTCATGCCCGATGGTTGCCGGTCTCGCTGCATTGCTGATTCAAGCCAACCCCTACCTTTCGCCTACGGACATTCGCGACGCCCTCCGGGCCGCTTCGACGCAAGCCGATAACCCCGATACTTTGCGTGGTTGGGGCATTCCAGACGGCTGGCGAGCCGTGCAGAGCGTTCCGCTTGGGCGCTCCGAACAGGTTGTCCCGCTCCGGACCGGCTGGAACACTGTATCGCTCAATCGATTGACAGATGCCCGACGCTTCGAAGACTATCTTGCCGATCTCGTCGAACGTCAGAGGCTCCTCTTTGCCAAGGACGGTCAAGGGCGATTCTACAGCCCGCGGATCGGCTTCACGAACATTATCGTCTGGGAGCAAAAAGCCGGGTATCAATTACAGTTAAGCGATCCTGACACCTTACGCTACGAGAACGACCTGATCGATTACAGGGTGCCGATTTCACTTGTCGAAGGCTGGCAAATCGTCGCCTATTTTCCGGAATTTCCGCTATCTGCACCAGCCGCCTGTCAAAGTCTGATCGCCGACGATGCCTTGCACGTCATAAAGGACGACCGGGGGCGGTTCTTCTTGCCGGAATTCGATTTCAGCAATATGCCGGCAATGCGCCCGGGACGCGGATATCACATCCGCCTCCATCACGATTCTGAGTTGATCTATCCGCGCTTCAGACCGGCCTCTGATGGCAATGAAGACTACGACCCACGCTTCAGTGAGACCATAACCGTTTCAGGCGAACGCAGCATGAGCGTACTGCTGATTGGGGGCGAGGGAGAAGTCGATGGCAGCGAGGTCAGACTTGAGAGTCAGCGCGGCGAGGTGTTGGCAACAGGCTGTCTTTCAGATGGCATGTGCGGGCTGGTGGTATGGGACAGACCGGAAGGAGAGCCTATTGAGGTTAGCCTTCTATCCGGCGTTAGGAACCGTGAGCGGCCGAGATGGGAAAGAAAGACCGCTGAAGTTGAACTGGTGGAAGGTGAACTGAAGTATCAAGCCGACGGCGTTGTCGTAGCGCGGTTGAAAATTCTGGCCGATCATTCAGGAAATCGACCTTCCCAAGCAGTTGTCGTCATACCTCAACCGTTCAATGACCGGGTTCGAATATCCTTTGGAGCGGCGCCTTTATCAACGGTCAATGTGTCGCTTCACAATCTCGCCGGACAGCAACTGGTATCACTGCTTGTTTCGACCGGGACGACCGGGTTGGTAAACGCCAGTCTAAGCGCCAACGATCTACCTTCCGGCATCTACATCCTCGCCCTCGAAGGCGCAGGTCTATCCTACCGCAAGAGGCTTGTTCATTTACGGTAAAAGAGCCGCCGGGCGTTTCCGGCGGTCAATTGCTCCGACGCCTCAGCATCCAGTCCGATCAGTTCTCCAAGATATCCGGCGGTGAATTTCACAAATGCCGGTTCGTTGCGTCGTCCCCGCTTCGGAACCGGCGTTAGATAGGGGGCATCGGTTTCAACGAGTAGCCTCTCGCGAGGCACCCCGGTTGCGACTTGACCAAGATAGCCTTTCGGGTAGGTAAGGTTACCCGCAAAGGAGATGTAGAACCCGCGCAGAACGGCCGCTTCCATAAGTGCCAGGTCGCCGCTGAAACAGTGCATGACTCCGCCTTCCCGAAACCCCATCTCATCGATTGCTTTGATGATATCCACTCCAGCCAGGCGGTTATGGATGACGACCGGCTTTTGGTGCTCGCGAGCCAACTCGAGCATGTTCCGAAACAGACCTTGCTGAGCGTCCCTAAGGTCAAGTCCCTCCTTATAGTCGAGACCTATCTCACCAACCGCCAGGCATGCCGGATCACTCAGCATTTCGCCTATAACTTTCAGATCATCATCGGAAAAGTCGGCAGCCGAATGGGGATGGATGCCCGCAGTGAAGGGCAGTTCGTAGCGGTGGGCAATCTCTGCCGCAGTAAGAGCATCGTCGGCATCGAGTGCGATCACCAGGATATCGCTCACTCCCGCGTCGCGAGCGCGTTCAATGACCTCTGGAAGGTCGGGCTTGAACTCCTCGGCGGTCAGGTGGCAATGTGTATCGAAACAACTCGAACTCATTGAGATTCGACTTCAACCGCTTCGACGGATTCCGTCACCTTCAATTGTGATCCGTTATAGACTGGAACGACTCCCCAGGTCTTCTGAACGATCTCCCGCTGTTCACGAATCGCATCCATCACCTTGCCGGCGATGATGCGCCAGGTTGCCGGGCTGTTATCCATCTTGAGTTCCGTATCGAATCGGATCGGCTCCCCGATAGCGACGTAAATCTGACGACCGATGCGCGGCACGCCTTTGCCGATGGGAAGAACATGCTCAAGACCCTGGTGATACATCGGTACGACCGGCGCGCCGGACTCATAGACGATTCTCCCAATGCCGGCTTTGACCGGCCCGATGTCGCCGTTGCGGGTCCGGGTTCCTTCCGGGTAGATGTGGAGTATCCCACCTTCACGCACCGCCGCAATGAGGCGATCGACGCCCTCCTGCTGCAGACCCTTGCCTCTCAGCACCGGGATCGACTTCGTCATCCGCATGAACCAGGAGATCAGGCGATATTTATAGAAGTTCCGCTCCTCCGGAGCATGGTAGGGGAAGTAGCGATAGGGCCTAAGGAAATAGGGACCGAAGACAATTGGCCCCAGAAAGAGGTCATCAAGCAGGCTTATATGATTCGACATCAGAAAGTAAGGCCCGTCGAGGCGTTTAATACGGTCGATTCCGATTAGCCGGGTGCGATTCAAGATCCGCATCAGGAAGTGAATCGCCGGGTAGATAAGGCCGTTGATAAGAAGCCACGACTTTACCTTAAAGAGAAGCGAAGGATGGCGCGGTGGGAAGTTTCGCCCGTTCCCGATATCGTTCATTCGTCCGGTGAGTTGCTGGAATGATTGACTCTATAGAAAACCTACAAATATACGATTCATCACCTTGAGGGTGTTGTGTCATTGGTCTCTAACCTTGCAGGTGGTTGCATTTTCCTGCTCGAACGACCGGCCTGTTGCTGCCCGACCTCTGTTCACTCCTGAAGCGCGATGACTGCAAGCAGGTTGTTACCCGCATGCAGCGCAACTGCCGGATAGATCGAACTGCACCTTATTGTCAGATAACCTGCAATGAGCCCCAACAACACCAGTTGCCCGTATTGCCATGGCGTCGGGTGGAATAGTGCGAAGACGATCGCTGAGATCGCCACCGCACCGGTTGGCAAAAGACGTGTCTTCAGATGCTGCAACAGCAGTCCGCGAAAAATCATCTCTTCGACGACTGGCGCGACAATGACGATGCGCATAACGACCCCGAAACCATCCTGGATGCTTCCGATCTGCACTGAACTGCTCAACAGTCTGGCAAACTCATCCGGGGGTGATAAGAGCGAGACCATCATACGATCGATCAGTGCGATCAACACAACGCTGCCCGCTAACACTGTCACAAGTATAACCTTCCGCATACCCTTTGTCGGACCGAGCCCGAAGGAACTCACCGGCTCAAGTCCCCGGATGCGAACCCATGTGTAGCCGGCAAGAAGCGCTATTCCCGTCGTCAGGATCGCGCCATTGGGGCTGCTTCGCGTCAGCAGCGGCCCTGCGAAGAGGTAGATGACTGCCAGCATCCAAAGGAGCAGCCCGGTTTCCAGATAGAAAGCCGCCTGTTTCATTTTAGTCTCAATTCTCGTCGTTTTCAATTGGGTTCACCGGGAGTTGACAATACCTGCTCTTAACATTGTGATTCCCGTTCATGTGTCTTAAATTGCAACCGATGGATGACCAACTGCAATTGCCGCCGGAGCGTATCTCTAATGAGGAGGAAGATCCGCTCAATCCCGATGCCGACCTGATCGAACGAAGTCAGGCCGGGGACGATGCGGCCTTCCAAGTGTTGGTGGAACGTTATAGGTCCCGGGTCGGAAGCATCGCCTATCAGGTGCTCGGCAACTACGAAGACGCGCGCGATGTGGCGCAAGAGGTCTTCATCAAGTTATATCGCGGCATCGGCAGTTTCGACCCGCATAAGAAGTTCTTCACCTGGCTCTACCGGCTTACCGTAAACGCCTCCATCGACTATCTTCGTGCCAAGCGCCGTCGCTCGTATGAGAGTTCGATCGACGAGCGCCCCGAACAGTATTTCAACATCCCTTCGGCTGACAGCGACCTTGCGAGCCACGACATCGAACGTCGTGAACTTCGCCAGTTGTTCATCGACCTCGCGGCGAAACTGAATCCCAAGCAGCGGGCGGTCTTCGTCCTCTGTGACTTGCAGGGGTTCACCGCCGATGAAGTGGCCGAGATTCTGAACTGTCCGAAGGTAACCCTTAGGTGGTATTTGCACGAAGCGCGACGGCGCATACGCATCGCCATTGCGCGCGACCACCCGGAGTATTGGAGAGGCAAACCGAAATGATCTGTCTTTGGGTTCGACGCAAGATGTTGACGATGTCGGGACGGGCGCTGGCCCGGCCAGCATCGGCATGGATCCGAATACACCTCGAACGCTGCCCCGGCTGCGAAGCCGAGCGGCGCGCCTGGCTGGCGCTCGACCACGACTTGAAAGTGGCTTCATCACCTTCGCACCCACCGGTGATAGACCTCGATCGCGTCAAGACCGGGCATCGCACACTGGCCTCGACAGGCTCGCTGCGCCGGTGGCTCGACTGGATTCTGATCCCTGAGATGACCTTGCGCTGGGGAACGGTGGTCGTTGCCCTGCTCGCAATCGGACTCGGCGCAACACAGTTTGGTGGTCGAGGCTCAAGCGCGGCAACAGGCGCATTTCCCAACGATGTTGTGCTCTATCCCGATGCCGTCTTGATCCGCGAGCACCCCGACACCGGGATCCGGCTGACCCCCGGAGCCGTCAGTTTTCGCCCCGACTTTCGTAGTTCAGATGCGGGTGATTCGCAATCGACTGGGGCGTCGATTTGATTCGACGTAGTTCAATGAACCGGTCAATAGCCGCTCTTTCCGCACTGGTGGGAGTAAGTCTGTTGATTGCCGGCTGCACTGCGCGGGATCCCATGACGACGCTCCAGGACGGCGTTAGGAGCGCGATCGACGCAGCCCGGTCGGGATCGGTTTCGATCGAGGTTTCGCTCGTCGATTCGGTGGCTGAAAGTGAAGGTGAAGCTAAAAGGCTCGGTGCCGGAGTGGTCATCGACCCGTCGGGCACAATCGTCACCACCCAGAACACCGTCGAGGGGGGACGTTCGTTCGTAGTGATCTTCCTCGATGGCTGCCGGTATCGAGGGCAACCGACAGGAATCGACCGCGAGACAAACCTCGCCTTCTTAGCGACTGCACAGCATGAGCACGGCTGTTACCCCGTCACACTGGCAATCGATGTTCGTGCAGAACCGGGCACCATCGGTGTCGTCATCGGTCATACGCCAATAACACGGGGCGTAGCCGCCGCATGGGGTGTCTTAGCCTTGACTTGGATGGGCGGAGATGACTACTTAAGCGATCCACTCTATTTGATTCAAGCCGGGGACCTGCTTATGGCGAGCGGTTCCGGCGTGATCGACCTAAAGGGGCGTCTGGTTGGCATCTGTGACAACTGGATCACCGGGCATCCCGGTTCCTGGACCGTAATCCCGACTGCAACGATCGACCGTGTCGGACGGCATTTGAAAGCCAACGGGGTCATTCAGCGCGGCTGGATCGGCCTCTGCTGCAGCGAAGTGGCCGGTGGTGAAAGCCGGAGTGCAACCGCATTGCGCGTGAACGAAGTGATGCCGGGAAGCCCTGCAGCATACGCCGGAATCCTCTCCGGGTCCTTAATCACAGCCATTAGTGGAGAGCCGGTCAATAACCTTAACGACTTGCGCCGTAAGATAACTGGAGTTCGTAACGGAACTTCACTGAAGGTTAAACTGCAGATGGAAAACGGCACCGACTGCGAGGTTGAGATTGACCCGGTGCAACTCGCCGACGATCCGACCCGCGATCGCCGCTGCTCCAGTCGCTCGATCTAAGTAAAACGAGAAAGTTGCATTCCGGGAGCAAAAGAGGCTAACTTATTAATTCGGTATCTACCGGCTGAATCATAAACCACCACATCGTTGATACTCTGGAGCACTCGATGACCCGCCGCCTTGCGCTGGCCGCGCTCGCTACGACCGTTCTTCTTGCCGCCTGTGCCAAGGGGCCGGATAATATTCCCTATAACGAAGCCAAATACGCCCTCAGCCTGCTATCCCGGACGACCACCCGAGGGGTTGCTACCGACGTCTGGGTTTCGGGATCGCGGGCTTATGTTTGCGACAGCGAACAGGGGGTTACGATTTGGGATGTGTCGAATCCGGGGGCGCCGGCCTGTATCGACACGCTGAGAACTTCTGCGTCGCCGATTATAGCGCTCTACTCGCCGATGACCAACCTGCTGGTGGTCAATGAGCGCAATCCGGCAGGACTTACGCCAGCTTATGACATGACGACCAAGACCGCGGCGGCGATCCTGCCCTGGGACTCCGGCATCAGCGACATCGACATGATTGAATTCCATCCCGATACGCTCTTTCTGGCGCGGGTCGATGGCGGAAGTTCGACTCAGCGCGGTGAAGGTTTCGGGCTGGTGAAGTTGTATCGCTTTCCCGGCGGTCTCTGGGAGACCGATCTTAGGACCCGGTTCGAGCAGCCGCCTTTTGGCAACTATCGCGGACTTAAACTCTGGGGTCTGCAAAGCGACACTATCTTCGTTGCATTCGGCAGTTACGGGCTTCACGTCTTAAGGGTTGACTTTTCGACCTTCGACAACTTCCCGTTTGCCCCGATCGGTTACCTCGATACCCCCGGATCGGCGGAGGACATCGACCTTAACAGAAGCGGCACCCACGCCCTAATCGCCGACTCGCACAACGGTCTGCAGATCGTTGATGTCAGCGACCGGACGAACCCGCGCCTTGGGGCTTCGATAATTCCCGAAGGCTTCAATCAGACGATCAAGGTAATGGCGGTGGGTGACACGGCTTACTGTCTTGAAAGGCTCCGCGGCATCTGGGCGGCAGATGTCAGCATCCCGAGCCAGCCGCGATTGATAGCCGTCTATCGCACCAGTCGGCCGGAAGGACTATTCGTTACCGACAATCATACGATATATGTGGCAGACGAATACGAAGGCTTGATGATTCTTCGCTGGAGATAGGCCCGACCTCCCATCACTCAGAGGATAACATGTTTCATATCAATGACATACTAAACGCCCGTCGCGTTGCGCTGACTTTGCTCTTTTCCGCTTTCGTTGCAATGCCGCTTCATGCAGCAGACTGGTTTGCCTTAGGCAGCGGTGGTTCATCACGCGCTCCTGACTGGAACCTGCTCGAAGAATCGAGCGGACATTTGGTGGTCGAGGTTACGCATAATGGGTTCTACCTTGAGCGCATGTCAACGTCGGAAGGCGCTTTCGAGCGGATTTCCTACACCGGACGTCCGCCGGCTTCCCGAGCCGCGCTCGGATCGCCTGAACTGACGGCGGTAACGACTATGATTCGCCTTCCGGAAGGTATGACCGGCCGGGCGGAGATAGTCTCAGCGGAGTGGGAAGAAGCCGGCAATCATCGCATCTATCCTCTGCAGTTACCCCGTCGTGACGGCGAACCGGCACCGAACTTCGCCTATGATCCGAAGGTCTATGCTTCCTCTGAACAACTTCCTTCTGAATCGGTTCATCTGACTCAACCTCAAGGCTGGATGGGGGTTCCGGTGGCATCGCTCGGCGTTGTGCCGCTCCGTTACCGACCCTTGGATGGCGCTCTGCAGGTAGCCCGGCGAATGGTGATCCGGATCGAATTCGAGGCTGCCAACCTGCCGCCGCTCGTGAGACCGCGCCGGCTTGAGCCGGTGATGCAGAAGAGCCTCGAAGCGGCACTGGTCAATCCTCCGTCGCCCGATGTCCGGCCTCTCGAGAGCGATGAAAACGAACCGGTCCGGACGCTCGTGCTGGTGCGCGAGTCGGCGCTTGAAACCGTGATGCCGCTCATCGACTACTACCGCAACAGCGGCCTCCGACCCGAGATTTGGCTGATTGAAGGCGTCCCACAACCGACTACGATCAAGAACCGCATCCGGGCGATGTATGAGGAGGGCTTGCTCTATGTCCTCTTCGTCGGCGATGCCTACCCAACCAACGCCCAGCGCATCCCACAAATCCTCTGGGATCAGGATGATCCAGGTCCCCAGCAGGGCTATTCCGACGCCTTCAGCGACTCGTGGTATATCTGCCTCGATCCGGCAGTGGATGGCTACGACGACCACCTGCCCGACCTTGCCATCGGTCGAATTCCCTACGATCGCGATCAGTGGGCGCAACTTTCGATTCAGATTGCCAAGTCGGTCGAATACCGCCAGTGGGCTTTTCCGCAGCGGGACGGCGGCGAATGGCTCGACCGGTCGCTTCTGATTGCGCACAAAGAACTCTATGAAGAGGTTTACACCTACATTTCCTGCAAAGAGTGGATTGAGGGCTTCAACTACCGCCTTGACCCGCCGGAGTTCATTACCGCTTATGGGACAAGCCAGCAGGCAACCAACGCCTTCCTGCGCAATACCATCAATGGCGACGGCTACGGCATTGTCAACTACCGGGGGCACGGGCTCGCGACGACCTGGGGCGACTGGAATGTGAACTTTGAGGAATGGACTACCGGAAGTTGCACCTTGCTCAACAACCGTAACCGGCCCTTCATCCTGATTCTCTCCGCCTGCTACAACAACAACCTCGTCCGGCATAACGGCACTTCAATGGGGGAGGCGTTCCAACGTCGTCCCGGCGGATCGGTGGCGGTGCACGGTTCGACCGAATCGACTTTCACTGATGGCAACACATTCTTCGACGAGACGGTCTTCACCGCCTGGTTCCATCACGGCATCTTCGACATTGGATATGCCGGCAACTTCGCCGCGACGCAGATGGTGCAGGAGTTCGATCAGCATCGCTTCACGATGATTGGGCGGTTCAACCTCCGTTCTTATACCTGGCTGGGCGATCCGGCGCTCGAATATCGCCACGGTCGGCCGCGTGAAATGGTGCTCGAAGTTTCGGAGATTGTGCCGGTTGGGACGGAATCTATCGAAGCAAGAGTTACTGCCGCGGGTCAAGGCGTCGAAGCGGTTCGGGTAACGGCTCGCACCATCGATGATGTTAGTTATGTCGTATCGTCGACGAGCCAGGACGGCCGGGTGCTACTCAGGTTCGACCCGCCGCTTGAGGGTCCTGCCGAGTTGATCGTAGCGGCGGTCAATCGCAACGATATACCAGTTATCGACACGATTCTGATCGCCGACGGCCTTGGCGTTGTCGAAGGTCGTGTCGTTGCGGCCCGTGACAATCGGCCCGTGGCAGGAGCGACAGCAACTTTATCCCGATTCGCGTTAAGGGCCGTGACCGATGCCAACGGGCGTTACCGCATGGAGGGCATTCCGGCCGGGAACTATTCCCTCACCGCGACGGCGCCAAGATGGCTTCCGCTGTCGAGCGAAGTTGAGGTCGTCGAAGAGGAATCCCGGACGGTTGACTTCAGTATGCGCTACAGCGAGTTGGTCATCGACCGCCAGGCGGCGAACGGCAACGTCCCGGCGCAGTCGTCCATCGTATTGCCGATGCGCATTACCAACCGCGGCGATGGGCCGCTCGGCTGGACGTCGTCGCTCAACGTTCCGGGCGACTTGGCTCCGCTCACCCGCACGGAGGAATTCTACTTTTCTCTTGATGTGGATGACTCCCGCCTGCACGGCGCGGCTATGGCCGGTGAGCACTTCTATGTCGCCGGTGGCAACAATAACGCGGATCCGAACTACATCTACGTCTTCGATCGCGAGGGCCGGTATGTGCGCCGGTTCGAGCAGCCGCAAGGCGCGGCGGGACTCGGATTGCGCGACCTAGCTTGGGATGGAATCTATCTCTACGGCGTCAGCCAGAATACCATCTACCAGATGCGCACCGATGGGGAACTGATCCGCAGTTTCGCCAGTCCCTTCCCGGGCAACTTCGGTATTGCCGTTGCAGGCGACGGGACGATCTTCGTCAGTGATAACAACGTTCAGACCCGGGTCTCTCATCTCGATCGTAACGGGAATGAAATCGTCCGCTTTAACACCGGCCTCACCGTCAAAGGTCTGGCTTGGAATTATGAAGTGCCGGATGGCTATAATCTGTTTCTCTATGTTCGTCCGGCAATCGGTGGAATCCAACTCTACGCAATGCATCCCAATAGCGGCGCACTGAGGCTGATTGGCAGCCTTCCAATCGAAGTCGGCGACACGCCCATCGAGGGCTTGGAACTGACGACCGACTACGCACCGCCCTACGGCTTGACATTGCTCGGAGCCGTCGCCAATGAGGACTTGCGCCGGATCCAGACCTGGCACCTCGATTATCGCCGTTACTGGGCTCGCGTATCGCCGTCGCAGGGGAGTGTCCCATCCGGGGCTTCCGCCGATGTGAGCATCATTCTCGATGCGATTCGCCAGCGTCAAGGGTATGAACTGACCGGCGAGTTGATCCTTGCCAATGACGGCGTAGAGCCCGTCGTTAGGGTTCCGGTGCGGATGAACGTCGGGCCGGAGTCTATTGAAGATGACCTGGATAGTGGGATACCGAACGCATTCCGGTTGGCAAGCGTCCATCCCAATCCTTTCAATGCCCGACTCACGGTGGTAGTCGAACTACCCCATGCCGGACAACTAAGGGTCGGCCTCTTTGACCTCACCGGTCGAAGTGTCGGATCCGCTTTCGAGTCAAGAGTAGGACCCGGACAACAGACCTTCGCTATCAACGGTGGAGGACTGGCAAGTGGCGTCTATATCTTGGGTGTAGAGTTTGGCAGCCGGCGTGCGACACAGAAGGTCGTGTTGCTGCGTTAAACCGGCTTCAGCGAGACGAATACGGGGCTTCCTTCGGTACGGAAGCCCCGTTTCAGTTTTGTGAAGTTATCATTTGAGTGGCGATTCGGGCAGTGCGCAGCGCTGCTCCCGGTTGACCGAGCACTTCGCGGACGCGTTGGTATCCGGCAGCGATGCGGGTGCGAGTGGCGGCGTCGTTAATCAGTTGTTCCAAGATCCCGGCAAGACGCTTTGGGGTAAAATCGTGCTGGATCAGTTCGGTTACGATTCCGCCGCTGCCGATGATGTTGACGAGCGAAATCTGCTTCAGTTCGACGACCCGGCGGGCGATCAGGTAGTTGAGCGGCGACGTCCGATAGACGACGGCCTGCGGTGTTCCATAAATAGCCGCTTCGAGAGTCGCTGTTCCGGAACAGACCGCCGCCGCTGTCGCCTGGCGGAGGAGGGCACGACTATCGGCTGTAATTTCGATACCGCTGTTGCTTGCGGCTGCAAAGAGCGCAGCAGGCAGACCGGGTGCGGCAGCCAGCGCAACTCTCATGTCCGGCAGGCTCTTACGCAAGATTCTCACCGCTTCGATCATCGCCGGCAGGTTGCGCTTAAGGACGCCGGCGCGGCTGCCGGGCAGAAGTGCGAGCAGCGGCACTCCCCCTACCTCCCTTCGAGGCACATCAGAAAGTTCGTCGAGCAGCGGATGCCCGACGAAATCAGCAGCAAGCCCCCGCGACCGAAAATACTCCTCCTCAAAGGCAAGCACGACTGCCATTCGATCGATTGTCCGGCGCATTCTCTCTACTCGGCCCGGTCTCCAAGCCCAGACCTGCGGCGCGATATAATAGAGCACCTTGGGCGGATACGGAAGTAGCCGGAGCGCTTCGGCAAGATTGAGGTTGAAGCCGGGATAATCGACAAGCAGAACCAGTGCCGGGCGATTATCCCGTGCCCTGGCGATGAAATCCTTCCTCAGTCGAGCCAGGCGGGGCAGAAGTGCAGGCAGTCCGCTGAAGCCCATCACTGCCAGATCCTCAATTGTGGCCAGCAGTTCTACTCCGGCTTCCCGCATTTGGACGCCACCTGCGCCATAGAAGTGAAGTCCGGGAAGGGTCTGCTGCAAGGCTCTAATGACTGGAGCGGCGTGGAGATCGCCAGAAGCCTCACCCGCCACGACCAGAACTTCACCATCCAATATGCGATACCATTTATGGAGAAGGCAGGTAATTCATTCGCACTGCGAGCAGAAGCCACGAAAGGCCAAGCCCGAGCAGAGTTGAACGTTCTTCGATGAGTGCATCCCATAGCGAGAAGCGAGCCTGGGCATTCGATTCTGCCTTAAGACGTGGAAGAAACCGCGGAACTTCACGGCAGTAGGAGTCGTATTCGGCGCCAAAGATACGCCGGAGGATCGACTCCTCAAGCGATATGATTAGAGCATATTGCAGGGTGAAGAAGAGCGCCACTCCGATGGCAAGATGAGGAAAAAAGGCTCCCGAGCCTATCGTGAAGCCGGTATAAAGCAGCAGGTTGGCGAGGTATAGCGGATTGCGCAGCCGGGAATAGGGACCTGTCCGGGCGAGGAACGGCGCACCGACGTTGCGGGTGCGGGTCGCGCCTCCGGCATGCCTGATCGCCCAGATGCGCAGCAACTCCCCCGGGAGCGCGATAGCCAGCCCGGCAATAATGCGAACAAGTGCATAGTCCGCCCAGATCAGCGCTGCGAGCAGGAAGGGAACCGGCGTCCAGCCACGCAGCCGAAATACAAGGTCGCGCAGGTTCACGGGTGCTGCGCCTTCATCCGGAGACGGATGTGCTCGCCAGGGACGGGACGGCGGCTTCGATCTCCGCCACGACGGCTTCGGCAAGTTGCAGTGCAGCGAGTCCCTCGGCGCCGCTGACGACCGGTGATAGTCCTTCCTCGACGGTGCGCTGAAATGCCGTTAATTCAAGTCGCATGGCATCATCCTCCGGCGCATCGGGAATTTGACGCCAGACCCGTCGCCTAAGTCCTCTTAACTCCATTTCTCCAAGTGGTATGGCACCCTCAGGGATTCCTTGAGTCCCGTCATCGACGCCGATCACTTCGCAAGCGCCCTTGCCGAGGTCGAGCGATATGTATTCACTCGCGCCGAAGAGGCGCATCTTGCGCATACGCTTCAGCGATATGCGACTGGCGGTTACATTGGCGACCAGCCCCGACGGGAAGGTGAGGCGGGCATTCGCGATGTCGATGGTGGAGGTAATAACCCCTACGCCGCTCGCTTCAATGCGGGAGGGTCGCTCGCCGGCAAAGTAGAGGATGAGGTCGAGGTCATGGATCATTAGATCGTGCACCACGGCGACATCGACACCGCGAGGATTCCATTCGGCGAGCCGGTGCGCTTCTATGAAGCGCGGTCTGAGTGCCCGACCTCCCAGGCTGCGCACCGCCCGGTTGAACCGCTCGATTTGACCGACCTGTATCGGAACGCCAGCCTTCAGCGCGGCTGTGACAAGCCGCTCCCCTTCTTCGGTCGTCGCACAGATCGGCTTCTCAATGAAGAGCGGCCTACCCGCAGCGACGACCTTCATCCCGATATCGAAGTGAGAAGTCGTAGGCGACGCTACGAGCACGGCATCGGCATAATGGATTGCCTCTTCGAGTGATGATGCAATAGGTAGCCGATACTCATTTACGACCCGCGAGCATGCTGCATCGTCGGGATCGAAGACCGCGACGACTTCGACCCCCTTCATTTGGGCGAGATGCTTTAGATGCCGGCTGCCAAGATAGCCGGCGCCAATCAGCGATATCCTAATGGTCTAACCAGGGCTATAGGTTGGAGACTATGACGGACCAGTTCCCGGTTAATATAACCACGCTGCGCAAAAATCGAACGGGGCAAGCCGGATAAGGCCTGCCCCGTTGCAAGAGTCTCCATATTGAACATATGCCGTCAACTGAGATAGGCTCTTAGCGGTTTCGACCGCGAGGGATGGCTCAACTTGCGGATGGCTTTCTCCTTGATCTGGCGAACCCGCTCGCGGGTCAGTTTGAAGAGTTCGCCGATCTCTTCAAGGGTCTTCTGGTCCTTGTCGATGCCGTAATAATACTGGATTACTTCGGCTTCGCGGGGGGTGAGCGTCTTCAGAGCCCGGCGCACTTCGATCTTCTGGGATTCGACCATCAGATGCGCGTCGGGCGGGGGCTGCATCTCATTATGGATGATGTCGAGCAGGCGATTGTCTTCGCCCTGGCTGAACGGCGCATCCATCGAGAGGTGCCGGCCGGCCATTTTCATCGTATCGGTTACTTCCCAGAGGTTCATGTTCAACTCCTCGGCGATCTCCTCTGCCGACGGCTCGCGCTCGTAGGACTGCTCGAGGGTGCTGAATACCTTGCCGATCTTGTTGAGCGCACCTACGCGATTGAGCGGCAGGCGAACGACACGCGACTGCTCGGCCAGAGCCTGCAGGATCGACTGACGAATCCACCAGACGGCATAGGAGATGAACTTGAATCCCCGGGTCTCGTCGAACCGTTGAGCGGCTTTGATGAGGCCAAGGTTGCCTTCGTTGATCAAGTCGCCGAGCGAGAGCCCCTGGTTCTGATAGTGCTTGGCTACCGAGACGACAAAGCGGAGATTGGCTTTCACCAGCCGGTCGTGTGCTGCGAGGCATTCGGCTTTGGTATATTTGAGCACCCCGGTGGCAACAAACTCAGGGTCTTCGTCAGGCTTGTAGTTTATTCTCCGT
>VGIQ01000010.1 GCA_016867835.1 Calditrichota bacterium
AAGCGGTATCAGGTTGTTAAAAACAGGCATTGCGCTCAATCTTGATGCCGCATCGATAATGAGGCTTAGATGGTCTAAGATACGAACACTCATCGCCTCAATCAAGGGGATGGTGCACACCTGTCTGTTAACTGATTGCCAACCGCGTTGAGGCAGGTGTTTGTTTTCCCTCCAAGCGCGATTAGCGCACTAACGGTTCGAATCGGGAGAGAAAGTGGGGGAGGGCTTCAGGACGGTGAATGAACTTCATTCCCCGCCAAGGGATTTGGCTGCGCTTGCGATGCAGATCGACGATAGCAGAGGCAACGTAGTCAAGGTGGGCATCGGTATAGACTCGTCGCGGCAAAGCCAGGCGAACATAATCCTCGACTGGCGCAACGCGGGAGGCTCGTCCCGTTGCGGGGTCCCAATCACCGAACATCACCGTGCCGATTTCGCACGAACGGATACCATAGTCCCGGTAGAGCATCACTGCAAGTGTCTGACCGGGAAGGTCTTCGGGTGCGATGCGAATGCGATCGGCATCGCTCCAGTAGGCGCGACCGGCAAGGAAGACGCCGTGCCCGCCGCAGGGCGACTTGACCGGAATGCCGCTATCGTGCAACTGGCTCCAAAGCCGTTGCACCTGCCCGATGCGCTGGGTAAGTCGGGCGTCATTAACCCCCTCGACGATACCGACAGCCAGCGCCTCAAGGTCCCGACCGGATAAGCCGCCATAAGTGTAGAAGCCCTCGATCTCGACCATATGTTCCCGGCAGCGATCGCGCAGTACCGGGTGCCTGGTGGCGATAAACCCGCCCATATTGACGAGACCATCCTTCTTGGCAGACATCGTGCAGCCATCGACGAGCGAGAACATCTCCCGGGCGATTTCGGCGACCGGCCGTCCCTTGTGCCCCGGCTCGTATTGCTGAATGAACCAGGCATTCTCTGCAAAACGTGCGGCGTCGAAGAAGAAAGGCAGCGGTGGGAGTCCGTCCAAGACCGGCTCGAGGCGGGAGCCGTAATGATCGATCATCTGCCGCATCGCCCGCATATTGCTGAGCGATACCGGCAGGCCGCCTCCGGTGTTGTTGGTGATAGTCAGCATTACCATCATCACAGCAGCGAGATGGTCGGGATTCCCCAGTTGTCGTTCCAGTGCATCCAGATCGATGTTGCCGCCAAAAATACCGTGCTCGAAGCGGTCCTGCTGGCTCTGATCGACGACCAGTTGATTGCGGGTGATGAGGCTCGCCATCTTGAGCCTTTGGTCCTGTCGGCGGCGACGAGCCGGCGGGAGTGATGCTTCGGCAGACGATCCGTTTCGATCATCCTCGGTCAAACGGCCATGGAGCAGCACATTGGCGGCGGTGGTGTCGAAGAAAGAGTTGATCAGGATGCGACGCCGCAGGGGTTTTCGCCCGTCGCAACAGACAACGCACTCTGCACCTGCAATGTCGCGTTGATACTCGCAGGCGAATTCGCCAAGAACGTGAAAGAGGATATTCTCGGCGGCGCGTCCTTGATGGGTCGGGATGATGTGAAAGGCCTCGCCGATTACGCCGCGAACTGCGGCTTCGAAGCGGTCGAATGAAGTTGCTCGCGCATACGACTCGTCGCCCACCATCATCGCTGCCCATTGCTCCTGAGACATAGCGCCGGTGCCGGAGTCGGTCAGAAGATCGATCGTAACGTCGCGTGCCGGAATGTTGAAGAGGTTATAACCGGCTTCCTGCAGGAGAGCCTCCCGACGGGCGACCGACGACGGATCGAGCGGCGAGGCGGCTTCGATCGGCTCGACTACTTTTATCTTGTACGGCTCGAAACGGATCGCCTCAGGCGGAGTAAAGGGAGTCATTGGGTGATGATCTTTGTGACGAGTTTGAAAGGGATTTCGACACGGCACAGGGCAGTTCGGTAAGCCCTTTAGGTTGCGCGCCTTGCTTGGGGTTCCTATATTGAACTATGCTTCCCGTTGATCTCAATCTGCCGCCCGGCTGCGCCATCGATCATATTGCCATTGCGGTGGAGGATCTTGATGCCGGTGAAAGCCTTTATAGCCAATTCGGGCTGGCTGCCGGACGCGAGTCCATAGCAAGCGAAGGTGTTGAGGTCTCCTTCATTGCAACCGCAGGCACAAGGATCGAACTTATACGACCGCTAGGGCCCGACACCCCGGTGGGACGATTTCTCTTGCGAAACGGCCCCGGTTTGCACCATATAGCAATCGTCGTTCCAAATATAGATTCGACGCTCGAACAGTTGGTCGGGCAGGGTGCCCGATTGGTGGGCGAACGGGTGCGAACGGGCGCAGCAGGCCGAAGCGTTGCCTTCCTGCATCCCCGTTCGACCGGAGGGGTCCTAATAGAACTTATCGCCGCGTCGTAATACTCATTTCCGCAGCGAGAGCCGTATATCCTGCTGATGTCAATCATACCGGAGCCTTGATGATCAAACCGGAATGGGGTTTCGACACCCTCTGCGTACACGGTTCAGAGGGAATCGATCCACGCACCGGCGCCGTCGCGCCACCTATTTATCAAAGTTCTACCTTCGCCTTCCAGAATGCCGATCACGGCGAGCAACTCTTCCGTGGCGAAGCGAAGGGCTACATTTACTCCCGTCTCGGCAACCCGACTGAGGAGTGTCTCGAGCGCGAGATGGCATTTCTCGAAAAGGGTGAAGCCTCGCTCGCTCTATCTTCGGGAATGGCGGCTGAAGTCGCCGTCATCCTGACGCTTTGCAAGACCGGAGACAATTACGTTTCGTCGGCTACGGTCTATGGCGGGACGCATGCAATGAATATCGGGCTGATGCCCCGGTTCGGTATAGAGGCTCGTGAAGTGCGCGCTACACATCTGGACGAACTCGAAGCCGCTATCGACGACCGGACCCGACTACTGTTCATCGAGACCCCTGCCAATCCAACGCTCGACATCATCGACATCGAAGCCTGTGCTCAAATCGCCCGGAGGCACGGCATCCTTCTGGTGGTGGACAATACCTTTGCCACCCCGCTCTTACAGCGTCCGCTTGAGTTTGGCGCCGATGTCGTCGTTCATAGCGCGACGAAATACATCGGCGGACACGGCGACACGGTGGCCGGCATCATCGTTGGTTCGGCAGGACTTATCAAGCAGGTGCGCAAGGAGACCCTCAACCATATCGGCAGTTGTATCAGTCCGTTCAACGCCTGGCTGCTTTTGCGGGGACTTAAGACCCTCGCCGTCCGGATGCGACGGCATTCGAGCAACGCACTGCAGGTAGCCCAGTATCTGACCTTTCACCCGCGGATTCGACAGGTCTATTATCCCGGGCTCCGGTTTCATCCCGGGCATGAACTGGCGCGACATCAGATGAGCGATTTTGGGGGCATGCTCGCCTTCGACATCAAAGGCAGCCGCGAAGACGGCAAGAGACTCATGGATGCAGTTGAACTCTGCACCCTTGCCGTCAGTCTGGGGGATTGCGATACCCTTATTTGCCACCCGGCTTCAACAACGCACTCATCTTACAACACTGAACAGTTGGAGCAAGCCGGAATCAGCGAAACGCTCATCCGGCTGTCGGTGGGGATTGAGGATGCCAGGGATATTTGCGCCGACCTCGGGCAGGCGCTGAAACGGATCAACGAGCCCGGATAGGAAGGATAGAATGAAATTCGAGGAACTCCTTGGTGCCGCCGGCTTGACTCGCGACTTCAACGAAGAGGAAATATCGGCGCTCGCCTCTGTGGCGGAAGAGAGACGCTTTCCCAAAGGCTCGGAGGTGATCCGTGAGGATTCCAAGTCGCGGGATCTCTTTGTAATCTCACGAGGACGAGTCTCTATCAGGCTGACCCTCCCAACCGAAATCGGTAAGGAAGAGGTCATCTATACGATGCGGGACGGTCAGATATTCGGGGAACTTTCGCTTGTCGATGGTTCACCGCGATCGGCGACTGTTCGCACCGAAGACGAGGTCGTCTGCCATCAGTTCGAATACGTCCGACTTGCGCAACTGCTCGATGACCGTCCCCGCATCGGTTATCTCCTGATGCGCAACCTCGCATCAATCATCTCCCAGCGCGTCCGCAATACCAATATGCTCTGGCGCAATTCGCTCATCTGGTAGGAATCATAGTGGATTATCGCGCAGCCGGCGTCGATATTGCCGCCGGCGATCGGGTCGTCGCCGGAATCAAGGAACGACTCGGGAAGGACGGGCGCCGGATCGGGCACTTTGGCGGAGCATTCCCCCTCGATGCAAGTCGCTACCGCAAGCCGGTTCTGGTATCATCGATCGACGGCGTTGGAACGAAGATCTCGGTCGCATTGGCGATGGGGGAACTCGAAGGAGTCGGGTGCGATCTGGTGCATCACTCCATCAACGACCTCGCCGTCTGCGGCGCCGAGCCGCTCTTCTTCCTCGACTACATCGCGATGGGCCGACTCGATTCCGATGCCGCTCTCGCCGCTGTGGGCGGTATTGTAAAAGCCTGCAAGGAGTGGGATGTTGCTTTGGTTGGAGGCGAAACTGCCGAAATGCCGGGGGTCTATCGAGAGAGCGAAATCGACCTCGTCGGGACAATTGTCGGGATTATGGACGAGGCCGATCGAATTGATGGTGAGACTATTGTCGAAGGTGATGTTCTCATTGGCTTTCCCTCCTCGGGACTCCACACCAACGGCTTCAGTCTGGCACGGCGCGTCCTGTCCGACGCCGGCATCGGCTACGACCGTTATGTGAGCGAATTGGGATCGACTGTTGGCGCGGCACTGCTTGCCGGGCATCGTTGTTACCTAAAGGAAATTCGGGCTCTGCGGTCGGCATACAGGGTGAAAGGTCTCGCCCATATCACCGGGGGAGGCTTGGAAGGGAATACCCACCGGATCATTCCTCATGGTCTGCAAGCGGTTTTCTCATGGGGGGAATGGCCGGTGCCTCCGATTTTTGGCTACTTAAAGCGAACCGGAAGTCTTACTGATGACGCCGTGCGCCCGGCATTCAACATGGGGATCGGCCTGTTGGCGGCACTAAGCCCCCCTGATGCGAGGCAGGCATTGGCATCCGGTGAATGGACGTTTGCACCGATGCAAGTCGGTGTCGTGAAAGCGATTTAATGGCAGCGGCAGTCACATCGCTCCTTCTGGCTTACCTGATAGGCTCCTTTCCAACCGGGGTTCTGGTGAGCAAGGTTATTCTGGGACGAGACGTTCGGGAGTTCGGCAGCGGCAACCCCGGTGCGGTCAACGTCTGGAGAGTTTTCGGCTTGGGCTGGGGCTTGTTCGTCGTTACTTTCGATGCCGGAAAGGGTTTTTTGGCGGTTCTACTGACCGAGTCGCTAACTGGTGGCAACTGGGAGACTTTACCGACTTGGGGCGGCCTGGCTGCGGTAATCGGGCACATTTGGTCGCCATTCACCAGGTTTCGCGGCGGGAAAGGCGCCGGTGTCGCCTGGGGAATGGGGCTGGCAGTGATGCCGTTCGCTGCTTTGATCGCACTGGGACTCTGGCTGGTCGTTGCGGCTCTGACCCGATACGCTTCCGTAGCCGCATTATCTGCGGTTCTCTTTTACTCCGGGCAGGCTCTCGTTTTCGGCAGCGGTCAGTTGAAGGATAAGAGCGCCTGGATGATCCTGCCAATTCTCCTTACCTGGACGCATCGCTCCAACTTGCGACGCCTTCTGGAGAGGCGCGAGTTGCGCATCGGACATGACGAGAGCCTCACCCGGCAGGCACGTTCGGCTTAGGATGGTGCGATTCTGATGCGTATCGTCGTAGCCGGAGCCGGGAGTTGGGGGACAACGTTGGCAATCATGCTGGCGCGTCGGGCCGGGGAGGTGTTTCTGTGGGAGTTTCGTCCCGACTTCGTCCGGCAGATGATCCGGGAGCGTGAGAATCGCGAGTTTCTGCCGGGATATCCCTTTCCCGACAATCTGACCCCCATCGAGAATCTGAGCGCCGAATGCGTTGCCGACCTGATGGTCATGGCGGTCCCTTCACATGCAATGAGGCGCGTAGCGGCAATTATGCCCGATGGCCCGGGGCGGAACGCACTGGTAGTGTCGGTAGTCAAGGGCATTGAAGAGACGACGCTTCTGCGGATGACGGAAGTCCTCCTGGATGTTTGGAAGGAGCGAATCGCCCCCGGACAGGTCATTGCCCTCTCCGGGCCGTCGCATGCCGAAGAGGTGATCAAGGGGATTCCGACGAGCGTGGTCGCGGCATCCTGCGATCTAACCTCAGCACACAAGGTTCAAGAGGTCTTTTCCAACGAGCGCTTTCGAGTCTATGCCCACGATGACGTTGTAGGGGTGGAATTAGGCGGTGCGCTGAAGAACATAATTGCGCTTGCAGCCGGCATCGCCGACGGGCTTGGCTTCGGCGACAACACCAAAGGCGCGCTGATGACCCGCGGCCTCGCCGAAATCACCCGGCTCGGCGTTAAGTTAGGCGGACGACCGGCGACCTTTGCCGGTCTCTCCGGGATGGGCGACCTTATCACCACCTGCACCAGCCGCCACAGCCGCAACCGGTTTGTCGGTGAAGCGTTGGGCCGGGGCCGTAAGTTGAGTGAGATACTGGCTGGAATGACGATGGTCGCCGAAGGCGTCCGGACAACCCGTTCGACCTACGATCTGGCGCGCCGGGAAGCGGTCGAAATGCCGATCGTCGAGCAGGTGCACCGGATCCTCTTCGAGGACGTCGATCCCCTCAAGGCGACGATGGAATTGATGTCCAGACGCCTCAAGGTGGAGGATTAGGATAGAATACCGGAAGCGTCCGACTTACCGAAAAATGATTCGCAGGGACTCCTGACCAAAGAACTAATACAAATCGCACTCGTATTGATAGCGAGTTCTTATCATTATTGTCGTTGACTGGATGAAATTCTCTTACAACTGGCTCCGCGATCTGGTGCCGTTTGACCAGTCGCCGGAAGCCCTTGCCGATATCCTTACCTCCCTTGGGCATGCCGTCGATGGAATCGATACAGTCGGTGCCGCATGGACCGGCATCGTCGTCGGCAAGGTGCTCGAGTGCGCACCTATCGAAGGCAGCGACCACCTTTCGCTCTGCCGTGTCGAAGCCGGCCGGGACGAAGCGCTCCCGGTTGTCTGCGGCGCGCCCAATGTCGCTGCGGGCCAAACCATCGCATTTGCCCTGCCGGGCGCCCGGCTCCCCGGAGGTTTCGAGATTACCTCGCGCAAAGTGCGCGGCGTCCTCTCGCATGGGATGATCTGTAGCGAGCGTGAACTGGGTCTTTCCGACGAACACAAGGGCATCCTCGTGCTGCCCAATGACCTTCCAGTAGGAACTCCGCTGGAAGAGCACCTCGCGCCGAGGGACTGGGTCTTCGACATAGACATTACCTTCAACCGCCCCGACTGCCTTTCACACCTTGGCATCGCCCGGGAATTGTCGGCCAAATTGCGCATTTCGCTCAACCTGCCATTAACCGGCGGCCTGTCAAGGCAGCAAACGAACGACGTTCTTGCGAGCGGAGCATTAGGTGTGGGTTCCCTGCCGCTGGAGATCAGGATCGAGGATACTCAACACTGCCCCCGCTACACCGCACGGCTTGTGGAAGACGTGACCGTCGCCTCCGCACCGCTCTGGATGCAAGACCGGCTCCGCGCAGTCGGCCTCAGACCGATCAACAACATCGTCGATATCACCAACTTCCTGCTACACGAGACCGGCCATCCTCTTCACGCCTTCGACTATCGCCTGATTGAACAAGGCAGGGTCATCGTTCGTAATGCAGCCGAAGGCGAGCGCTTCACCACACTCGATGGCAGGGAGCGTCTGCTTACAGCCGAAGACCTTTTGATCGCCGATCCGGTGAAGGGTATCGCACTTGCCGGCGTTATGGGCGGACTCAATAGCGAGATCAACGACGCCACCCGGGACGTTCTGATTGAGTGTGCGGTCTTCGAGCCGACGGGCATTCGACGGACTTCGCAGCGTCTTGGCTTGGTGAGCGATTCGTCACGCCGGTTCGAACGGGGAGTCGATCCTGATGCGACACCCTATGTCGCCGCCCGTGCAGCTTGGTTGATGGCAGAATTGGCAGGCGGTCGACCGGTTGAGGAAGCGCTTGACGTTCAGCCGGCTGCTTTTCAACCCAGGTTGGTCTCTTTTCGCCCCTCCCGCGGTCGTAGTCTGCTCACCCTCGACCTGGACGACGCCGCGATGGCGTCTCACTTGAAAGCGCTCGGCTGCGAAGTCGAATCTCAATCGTCAGGCGATGGCACGGAACGACTATCGGTTACCGTCCCTTCCTGGCGGCACGACTTGAACGAGGAAGCCGACCTGATCGAAGAAGTCGCCCGCCTCGAAGGTTACGACGCCGTCGTGCCGGCGGTTAGGTCGCAACTGCCACTGGTGCGCGATCCGGCTCAAGACCGATCCCGCCGGCGAGTCAGCCAGATCAAGCACGCTATGGTGCAACTCGGTTTGCGCGAAGCGATCCCCTGGACTTTGGTGCCGGTGTCGGATGGAAGCGGATCGAAGGCTAACGCTGATGCCCACAGACTAATCAACCCCATCAGCGACGACCTTGCGTTCCTGCGCGCCAGTCTGCTGCCCGGCCTACTTCAAGCCGCGGTCCGGAACTTCAATCAAGGCCACCGGATGATCCGGCTCTTCGAGTGGGGGCGCACCTTCGAAAAGGCTGGTAATGATTCGACCCGGCCAGTCGAACGACTGAAACTCGGCATCATTCTTGCCGGTTATCTCCGCGAAAAGTCCTGGGGGGATGCCGGATGCAATTGGACGATTCACCATGTGAAGGGTCTGGCGCTCGACGCGCTTCGTCTGCTCGATGTTGACAATGTCAGTCAGATTGATTACCTTGTTCCTGAGGGGTTTTCCACCGGCGCGACCTTAAGTCGCGGAGAAACGGGAACGTCGGCAATTGTCGGGCATTACGGCGCTCTCAAGGCGGATCTTGCCCGTCGGTTCGATGCCGACTTTCCGGTCTGGTATGTGGAATTTGAAGGCGAGCCACTGCTGGGGGCTTCGCCGATCGGGACAACGACTTATCATCCCCTTCCGCGCTATCCGGCGGTATTGCGCGATTTAGCACTGGTCGTCGAAAAGGGAGTTCCAGCCGGTCGGGTCGAGGACTTACTGCAGAGGACTGGCGGGGAGTTGATTGTCGGAGCCCGGCTGTTCGATCTTTTTGAAGGAGGTGGAGTTGGCGACAGCCGTAAGTCGCTGGCTTTTCACCTTATCTTCCGAAGCCATGATCGAACCCTGACCGATGGTGAAGTCGATAAACTGGTGAACGGAATGGTCGCTGCGGCGAAGCTTGAGTTCGCCGCCGAACTCCGCGGCTGATGCGATAAGAAGTAGGGATGCAGTTGCCGTCATCCGGATATCCGGTCCCGCACTGCAAGGTCAACTCGAACCACAGACAGGATAGATAAAGTCAACCTTATGGAACTTTCGGCATTGGAGTCGCTTGAGCGGCAGGTTACCCGACTGCTTGAAGGTTATCGTCAGGTGCGCACCGAACGCGACGACCTGGCCCAGCGCGTGATCCGGCTCGAAGCCGAGAACACCGATCTCCGCAGTCAGAACGACGACTTTGCCGAGCGCATTGAGGAGGCCCGGCGAAACACTCGCGATCCGGTCAAGGAAGAGCGCATCCGGGCCAAGGTAGATGAGTTGCTGGCCAAGTTGGAAGGTTTTTAGCGCCATTGAGGTTGTTTACCTGCGACCTGCCCGGGCGCATTCGCTCACTTGCAGGGCGGAAGGCCGTCACGATTATGGCACTCATTCGGAAATGGCCGGACGGTGAACAATAAAGAACTTATGAACCGTGCCGATCATAATGGCGACGAGACCGTCTCGGTGACGATCTTTGGCCAGGAATACCCCATTCGCGCTTCCGGCGATGTGGACTACATCCGCAATGTAGCCCGCTTTGTCGATGAGCGCATGACCCTGGTCGAGGAGCAGACCGCTATTCGGACTCCCGCCCGGATAGCGATTTTGGCGGCGCTCAATATCGCCGATGAACTCTTCACGCTGAGGCGCGAAAAGGATAGAATCCTGAGTGAATTTGAGGAGAAAGCGCGAGAACTATCGGAAGCGCTGAATCAGGGCATCAACAACTTGTAGATGCTCCTCGACTGCGGGATTTGTAGAAGCAGCCCGCTCTTGCCACAGTTCCATAAAGAACCAACAGTTAGAACCTATGGGAGCGCGTTTCTAAACGTCGCTTGCGGACCGCAGTTCGCTTCGTTCATGAGGCGGATACCGGAGGTAGTTTGTGAGGCGACCCCAAAGTCTCCCCTCTCGATCTGCCGCCGGTCGGTGGAGGCGAAAAACGTGTAGGGCGGCACCCACCCTATCAGGATAGGTTCTTTCAGGAACGGCAGGAGCGGGCTCTCTATCTCACCAATACCAGGGCCGATATACTATGATCAGTCTCTTGCTTGCCTTGGGAATGGTCGTCGCAGCAGTCGGGCTGCTGGCGATCGGATGGCTCGTCAAGGATCGCGTCGATCATGCCCGTAAAGCAGCAGCCCGGGATGAGGCTACCCGGATAGTCGCCGACGCCGAACGTGCCGCAGAAAACCTCCGTCGTGAAAAACTGCTTGAAATCCGCGACGATCATCTTAAACTCAAGACCCAACTTGAGAATGACTTCGAGACCAAGCGCGCCGACCTGACCCGGCTGGAACGGACCATCCGCGATAAGGAGCGGCTCTATCTGCAAAAGGTCGAAGCCCTTGAAAAGCGCGGACGGGAGATGAAAGTCGCGGACCGGGAGCTGCGCGAGCGTGCCCGGCGTATTGAGATCGATCGGGCCGAGGCGGCACGACTCAAAGATGAAGCCGCAGGTCGGCTGGACCGGGTAGCCGGGCTGAGTCAGGACGACGCCTTGGCACAACTCAAGCAGGAGTTGATCGAGAAGGCGAGGTTCGAAGCCGCCGACTCGATCCGTCAGATTCGCGAACGCGCCCGCCAGCAGGCTGACCGGGAAGCGCGCGAGATCGTCGTCCAGGCCATTCAGCGATCCGCTGCCGATCACTCCGCCGAAACTACAGTCACCGTGGTCAATATCCCCGGCGACGAAATCAAGGGGCGGATCATCGGGCGCGAAGGACGCAACATTCGCGCCTTCGAGGCCGCCACCGGCTGCGAAGTAATTATTGATGATACCCCCGAAGCAGTTACCCTCTCCGGCTTCGACCCGTTTCGCCGGGAGGTGGCGCGGCTGGCGCTTGAAAAACTGGTTGCCGACGGTCGCATCCATCCTGCACGCATTGAGGAAGTCGTTCACAAGGCTCAGGATGAACTTGAAGTCAAGGTCATCGAACTGGGCGAACAGGCAGCTCTTGAAGTTGGCGTCGATGGCTTGCATAGCGAACTCTTGCGGCATCTCGGGATTCTTCATTATCGCACCAGTTACGGCCAGAATGTCCTCAAGCACTCGATTGAGGTGGCGCGACTGGCAGCCCTGATGGCGGCGGAATTGCGGCTTGACGCCAAACTTGCCGCTCGCTGCGGGCTGCTCCACGACATCGGTAAGTCGATCGACCGCACGACCGAAGGCACCCATGTCGAATTGGGAATGGATCTGGCTCGCCGCTTCAACGAGCCGAAAGCCGTTCTGAATGTGATTGCCTCGCATCACGATGACGTCGAAGCCGGGTCGCTCATCGCCTGCCTGGTGCAGGCCGCCGATGCCATTTCGGGAGCCCGTCCCGGTGCCCGGCGCGACAGCCTTGAAGGATACATCAAACGGCTTGAGACCCTGGAGAAGATTGCTACTGGTTTCAGCGGAGTCGCTAAGAGTTATGCGCTTCAGGCCGGGCGTGAAATTCGGGTGATGGTAGAGCAGGAGCGGACATCCGACGGCGACGCGACGCAACTTGCCGCCGATATCGCCCGGCGGATCGAAGCAGACCTCGAATTCCCGGGTCAGATCAAGGTGACGGTGATCCGCGAATTTCGCGCCGTTGAACTGGCACGCTAAACGAGTGAAGTCCGACTCCGCTACAGACCGCGATGGCTTGAGGGGACTCGTTCTAACGAACGGACGCGTCTATCGACCCGAAAGAACTGGATTTCGACTCGAGGCATCCGATCTGCTCGTTCGGGGTGAGCGTCTTTTCGGTCTTGCACCGCGCGGCAATGGGTTTGGCAACACCGCCGACGGCTGTCTCATCATCGATCTGCACGGGCGAATTGTCCTACCCGGACTTGCGGATGCTCATCTCCATTTGTCCGCCGGCGGTCAATCGCTCGCGATCCCTAATCTTACCGGTCTGGGAAGCAATGAAATTCGAGCGGTCATTGAGAAGTCCTTTCGTGCAATTGAAAGCGCCGGGCGCCGCTGGATTGAAGCGTTTAACTGGGAATCTCGCTACGGATTGTTGAACGCCGATCTGCTCGAAGATGCTTGCCCCGGGATTCCGGCGACAGTGCATCAGAAGGACTTGCACACCTGTTGCGTCAACCGGACGGCACTCGCGATGGCAGGCATCGACAATGCCTCCAACGTTCCAACTGGCGGACGAATAGAGACCGATGTCAACGGACGCCCAACCGGTATTCTCCGCGAGTCGGCAATCGATCTCGTCACCCGTTTTCGACCGCAACTTACTCCAAACGACCGGGAGCGGTTCATTCAAGGCGGTATCGACCATTTGGTCTCACGGGGCTTGACCGGAGTCTGCGAAGTCCTCGATCCCGGAAATGCCGAAGTCTATGACTACCTTGACCGAGAAAGTCGCTTGGCAGTTGATATCGATGCCTGGCGCCGTTTCGAGAATTGGGACGGCGCATCGCCCCCGCCGCCACCGGGACGGCAATTTAAGGTGCAGACCTTGAAGGTCTTCCTCGACGGCAGTTTCGGATCGCGGACAGCTGCGCTCTTCGAGCCTTATGCTGATGACCCAACCTCCGTCGGGATGTTGATGTTTGGCGATACGGAACTTCTTGATTTGTGCCGCGCCGGCGCCTCCTTTGGCTGGAGAATGGCGCTGCACGCTATTGGCGACCAGGCGGTCGATCAAGCCGCCCGGATTCTGGCCGAGACGCCGGTTTCGTCGAGTGCGCCGCACCGCATCGAGCATCTGCAGATGTTGCCCAGGAATGGAACAGAACGTATCGCCCGGTCGAAGACGACGGCTTCCATCCAGCCGGTTCACTTGTTGGACGATCAGGTCTGGCTCGCGGAGAGGATAGGTGTGGAACGATGCAGGCGGTCGTTCATATGGCGATCTCTGCAAAGCGCCGGAGTTCCCATTGCAATAGGAAGCGATTGGCCGGTTTCTACTCCCGACCCGCTTAAAGCCCTCCATGTTGCCATCAATCAGGCTGGGTATTATGCAGAGCCAACCCGACTTTTCGATCCAGCCGAGGCGTTATTCCCCGGCCAGGCAATCGCCGCAATGACTACCGGTTTCGCTGCTTCCACCGGTTGGGAGAGCCTTCGGGGACGCATTGACCCAGGCTTTCAGGCCGACTTCACTATCGTCGAAGGCGTCAGTTCCGATCTCGCCGATTGGTCTGAAGCCCGGGTGGTGATGACCATCGCCCGAGGCAATGTAGTCTATGAAACACAGGAATAATCAGGTTCCTCTATGAAGCCACTCATCGGCATCAGTGCCAACATGAGCCCGCCCAACGACCCCAAACGCACCTTTTCGACCAGCGTCAAGGTGCACTATCTACATGACCCTTATTGCCAGTTCATTCTCGCCGGTGGAGGTATCCCGGTGGTGCTTCCACCGGTCGAATCGCCAGATGCGGCGCCGGCTATCGTCGCCGGATTGAACGGCATCCTCATCAGCGGTGGATGCGACGTCGATCCTGCTTTTTACGGTGAGTCGAACCATGCATCTATGAACTGCGATCCGGCGCGGGACCGGTTCGAGATGGAACTGGTAAAAGCCGCGCGCGGACTATCCCGAGCCGTGCTCGGCATCTGCCGGGGGATGCAGGTGATCAACGTGGCTTTTGGCGGAAGCCTCTATCAGGATGTCCCGACGGAGATTGAAGGCGCGCTTCAGCACCATAATTGGGAAGACGGCAGGGAATCGTTCCATAGCATCCTCCTGACCCGCCACTCGCCGCTGAGCGAAGTCTTGGAACGCGATGAGATTCAGGTCAACAGCAGCCATCATCAGTCGATCAAAGACCTCGGACGCGGGCTTGTGCCGCTGGCTGCTGCCAACGACGGAGTGATCGAAGCCGTCCATTGCCCCGACGACCGCTTTACCTTCGGGGTGCAATGGCACCCCGAACGGATGCTGGGGGAAGCCCAAATGGTGGAACTTTCACGCTGGTTCGTCCGCAATGCAGCACAATAGCGGAAACTGCCGGAGCACGCGATAGTGCCTATCCGGTATGGCGGGATTGGGCTGCTAATAAGACTCCTCCATCGAGCCATCGGTTTGACATTATCATTAATATAAACAAAGATTTGCATCCCCTGTTCTTGCCTTGAACTACTCCGACTTTCAGAAGCACCTCACTGCCGGGTCGCTTCTCCCGGCATATCTCTTCACCGGAAGTGAGGATTACCTCGCCGAAACCGGATCCGATGCGCTGGTGGATATTGCGCTGCCTCTCGACGAACGACAACTCAACCTGACGGTGCTCTACGGTCGTGAGCCGTCCGGATTGGCTGAGGCGTTGACGACACCGCCCGTTTTTGCGCGGATGCGGGTGGTAGTCGTAAAGCAGGCACACGAACTTCCGGACAAGATGCTCGACGCCGTAGATCGCTACCTCGAACGGCCTCCCGAGGACGGGCTGCTGATTCTGCGAGCCGCCGATGCCGACCGTCGAAAGGCATTCTTTCGGCGCAAGTTCGCAAATTTAACTGTCGTCGATTGCGAAACTCCAAGGACGCGGGAACTGGGAGAGTGGATTCGTCGTTACTTGCAAGGCATTGGTTACAGGATTGCCGCTGACGCCGTCGATCATCTCGGAAACGTTCCCTGGCCAGGCTTGCGCGATTTGGTGCAGGAACTCGACCGGCTGGCTTTGATGGTTTCAATGGGCGGAGAAATCACCCGGAGAACTATCGAAGAGGCTGGCGGCGGAGGCTTCGTCATTCAACGGTACCGGCTTACCGATGCGGTGGGTCGAGGTGATATGGTCGCGGCGATCCAGGCCGGCGATTCGTTGAGGTTGTGGGGCGGCTTCAAAGCAACCCAGTTGATCGGAGACCTCTTCCGCTTCTTCTCGCAGTTGTGGTTCGTAAAGCGGGCTCAGGAGCGGGCAATGATCGACGAAGCGAAACGGTTGCTTGGCCTGAAGGATTTCGTCTTCCAAAAACACCTTGGCCTGGTCCGGGGAATCGCGCGCGACACCATTGAACGGGCAATCATTCGACTCCACGACGCCGATCTCGCCATCAAGTCCGGTGAACGCGACGAGGAGGTCGAGATCGATCGGATCATCATTGAATTGACGGGACTTATGCGCGCCAAGGCGGCGGGAATAGCGTGAACGATCGAACCGTAACCGATGAGGAGTTGATTCGCCGCTTTCAGAGCGGGGAGGACGGTGCTTTCGATCTGATCGTAGCGCGCTATCGGGGGCCGCTCTTCAACTTTATCTATCGCATTCTCGGCGATCCCGCCTTCAGTGAAGACATTCTTCAGGAGACCTTCATCCGGGTCTGGACGAATCGGAGTAGTTACCGCGAGATAGCTAAATTCTCGACTTGGATCTATACCATCGCCGGCAACCTCACCAAGTCGGAACTGAGACGACAGAAGATTCGTCGGTGGGTCTTTCTCGGTGGCGGTAAGAGCGGCAACTCGCGGGAAGATGAGAAACCCCTCGATATAGTCGATGACAATGCCGATCCGGAACGAGATCTCGAACGACGCACCATTCAGCGCCGCGTCGATGCCGAGATCGCCAAACTGCCTCTCGTCTTTCGTGAAGTCATTGTCCTGCGCGATGTGCAGGAACTTTCGTATGAAGAAATAGGTTCAATACTACAGATACCTTTGGGGACTGTGAAGTCGCGGGTCAACCGCGGACGGGCGCGTCTCCAGGAACGGTTGAAGGATCTCCTCTGAGCGCCACGGCAGGGGAGGACGAACAGGACAAAAACCGGTCTGTCCAATCAGCGGATAACGGAAACCAATAGGAAGTTATGATCAATTGCGAACTATTTGAGCGCGATTTCAAGGCCTGGCAGGATAAGGAACTCGCCGGCGAGGCGATGCGAGGGATGGACGATCACTCCCGCACTTGCGCGCATTGTGCTACGTTTACTGCCGATGCTGCCAACTTGCGCCGGCGGCTGGCGAAATTGCGTCCTTATCAGCCTTACAACGAGTTTGAGCATGATCTTGGCGTTGCCCTGAGGTCATTGCGTCGGCGCGGATCAGGTGCATCCATGCGTCGGGCCGGATGGACGGTTGTGGGGGCTGGTCTGGCTACCGGCTTGGCTATCGGCTTGTTGATGATCCTACCCGAACCGGCCGTTTCGCCCACCCGGCTGGCTACAGTCCCGCCGGTAACGAACTCGACCGTCGTTCCCGCTCTGCCTGTCACGCAACCGGCCGATGCGGCGTCGGTCAACGTTCCATCTGTGGCTGAGGCGCGCCGGGATAGCGGAAACAGCCGCAGCGACTCACTTCCGCGGGATGTAACTCCCGCCTATGATGTCAATCGCCATTCGCAGGTCGTCTCAGGTAGCGGCCGATAAGGGTCTGGCGAAGTAGGTGCAGTTAAAGGGCACGGTCCTCTACCGTGCCCTTTTTTTCATTGAATCGCCGACGTTACCGGAATAGGCCGGTTACCAGCGCCATTGCCACTGTTGCAGTTCCGTCTCGCCGGTATGATGAGAAGTGTAGATTGCAGGACGTGCAGATGCCGGAGTCGGTGATGGACTCCGGCGCCAGGTCGAGTGCCTTTAACTCACGCTGGATAAAAGAAGGAAGGTCGAGTCGCGTCTGCCCGCTGTTCACTGCTTTACAATTATCTGGAAACTGATCCGCGACCTCCGGCCCCACCGGATAGCAGCACTTCCCGATAGTCGGCCCGATCCAAGCCTGCATCCGCTTAGGAAAAGCCCCTCTTGAGGCCATAGCATCTACCAGAGCCGGGATGATGCCGGATCGCAGTCCTCTCCATCCGGCGTGAGCCTGTCCCAGCACCTGTTTCACCCGATCGTATATTACGATCGGCGCGCAATCGGCGTGGGTGGTAAGCATCGTAACTTCACTATAAGTGGTTATCATTCCGTCGATACCGGGTAGTCCGTTGTCGCGCATTGCCCCGCGCCCAACATCCTCCGGCGTTACGACCGCGATCCCGGCGCTGTGGACTAACTCACCCGCCACAACCCGCTCCCAATCGAAGCCATACCGGGTCAGAAAGCGCTTGCGATTGGCTGCTACGACCTCTTTCGGCGCGCGCTTGAAGGACATCTGACCGTCCTGACGGAGCGATAGGGCAAAGCGAATCTCGCCAACCCATTCAGGGAGGCGCACGATCTCAGAATCTTGCGGCATTAAAGACATGGCTTGCGTTGGATTCAACCTGAACATAACTTGAAAGATACTTTGCTGCAGCGACGACTCCAAACTACCGATCGTTTCAGGCAACGACGATGGTGGCGACTATTAGCACCTGCCGCGGTTCTGTTGCTGCTGGCAAGTTGCGCAGTTGACGAAGGCGGCTCAAGGGAGGTTGAGCGGGACGTTGGTCTCTACTGGGGGCCGGGCGTTTGGGTCGAGAGCGCTATTGCCACCCGGACCGCACTGCGTGCGCTTCAGATTGACTTCGACACGCTCGGTATAAGCTCACTGATGCGGGGTGGAGCAGGGCGTTTTCGCACTTTGATCGTCCCGGGAGGTGATCCCCGGGAAATGGTCGAGTCGCTGGGACCAGTAGGGCTCGACCGGATCCGGTCATTTGTGTCGTCGGAAGGAGGGTTCATCGGGCTTGGTGGCGGAGCTGCATTAGCCGGACCAACTGTGAGCAGCGAAGCCGGGCTGGGACTGCTCACCACACCTGCCCGTTGGCCGGTCGACCTTATCGCTCCCTACCCGCAGCATTCGATGACGGATATCGACCGCCGCACCGGAGCATTACTGATCCCCGGCGCGCCCGGGTATCAGACCCTTTACCGGTGGGGGCCCGAATTTCCCAACCCTGATCCCAGTCGGACGGAAGTCATCTATCTTTATCGACAAACTGGCACCCCATCGCTGGTAACAACTGCCTACGGCTCCGGTTACGTGGTCCTGGCTGGTTTCCAGCCCGAGTTCGAGGAAGGCACCGGCGCCGATAGCAGCGGATTCGGCGCCGATCTCGTCGATCCCGACTCCGAGCGCGCCCTGCTCCGGGCAATGATCGACTATTCACTTGGAAGGTGAGAGCATGCCGCTGAAATCTATTGACATCGCCCGCCTCCGCATAGGTCACACTCAAGCCGAGTTCTATCTGGCTTGCGAACGAACCGGCAAGCCCGGAGGCGACTTCGAAGGCCCGATGATCATCCTGACGCCGCAAGCAGCCAAGAGCCTGCAGCGCCAATTAAAGCAGTCGCTGCCCGGGGGTTCTACCGTAACGATGCAATCCGGCAGGCGTAAAGAATCAATCGCCAGGCAGGTCATCAAAGCCCTCTACAAGAGCCGTCAAGTATCGAGCAAGATGGTCTCGGTCAACACCTCCCGCCGACGTCATCTACCCGATAAGGAGTGACTTGGAAGACTTCTTGAAAATCGGGGAACAACTCACCGCCGCGCAACTGGACGGCTGGCTCATCTACGATTTCCGCGGCTCGAATCCAATACTTGCCCGCATCCTGGGTCTCAAGCCCTGGACCACACGACGGCTCTACTTTTTATTACGACCCCATAAGGGACCCCTTTGTATCGCGCACCGGATCGACGCAACGATGCTGCCACCGCTGGATGCCGATCTTCATATCTATGGCGACCGGCAGGAATTAAGCCGCTTGCTTGACAAATGCCTCGAGAGCGTCAAACGCCTGGCAATGGAGTATGTCCCGGATGGCGCGTTGCCGGCAGTAGCCTATGTCGATGCCGGAACTATCGAGAACATTCGTTCAAGAGATATTGAAGTCGTCTCATCCGGGAATCTGATCCAGGCAGTTACAGCAGTATGGTCGCCGGAAGCACAGGCGCGGCACCTTGAAGTGTCGCGACAAGTCGCTGCGATCAAGGATAATGCCTTCGCAATGATCCGGGAAGCGCTGATTGCCGACCGCACAATAAACGAATTCGATGTTCAGAGGTTCATCCTCACTGAATTCGACCGGCTGGGGTTGGAAACTGAAGAGATGCCGGTTGTCTCCACCAACGAAAGAAGTGGCGACCCGCATTACTATCCCACCGAATCGCGGCACCATACGATCCAAAGAGGCGACTGGGTCTTGATCGACCTTTGGGCTCGTGCTCCCGGATCGCAGCATATCTTTAGCGACATCACCTGGGTTGGCAAGTGGGGCGAGCCATCGGCGGAACAGCAACGGGTCTTCGACGTCGTTCGGTCGGCGCGGGATGCCGTTGTTATGCGAGTCGAGGAAGCGGCTTTGAAAGGGGAAGGGCTGCAAGGCCGCGATCTTGATAATGTCGCGCGAGGAGTCATCGACGCTGCTGGATATGGTGCGGCTTTCTTCCACCGAACCGGACATTCGCTCTCGCCCGGCGATCATGTTCACGGGCTTGGCGTCAACCTTGACAACTTCGAAACCGATGACCGCCGCAACCTTATACCGGGCATAGGATTCACCGTTGAACCGGGTATCTACCTATCGGGCTTTGGTGTCCGGCTGGAGATCAACATCTATATGAAAGCCGACGGCCCATTGGTAACGTCACCGGTTCAGGACCGTATCATCCGTCTCGACCTTAGCCAATGAGTGAGTCAGCCCACCCGGAAGCATCGGACCTGCTGGAACTCCCCTACCCGGCTCTTTTCCTGGCTGACTGCCATATCCCGCTTGTCGTCCGCCCGGGGCAGGAGACTTGGCGCAGCCGGGTGATTCAATTTCTACGTGAGGTTGGACCTTCGGCAAGGTCACTTGTGCTGCTGGGCGACCTCTTTGACTTTTGGTTCGAATGGCGTCGCGTCGTTCCGGGTGCGGCTTTTCCAGTCCTTGAGGCAATCGCCGGCCTGTGCCGTCAAGGCGTCCAAGTGCTCTACATTGGTGGCAATCACGACGGGCACATCGGGCAATTCCTGCAGAACGAGGTTGGAATACGCATCTCGCGGCAGCCGGTCGATGCGCTCATCGGCGAGAAACGCTTCCACCTGATCCACGGCGACGGACTGGCACCGCGCGATCGCGGCTATCGACTCCTGCGCCGCATCGTCCGATGGGGGCCAACCGAACACCTCTATCGTCTAATCCACCCCGACCTCGGTATCTACCTCGCATATTGTCTCTCCGGAACATCGCGCAGCCATTTCGGTGAAGCCGGACGGACGACTGCCGAAGACTACCGCAAGTATGCGCGAACAGTCATCGACCGGGGCTTTGACTTCGTCGTCATGGGGCATCGCCATGAAGCCGAATGGCTGCCTCACAGCAGCGGCGGGATGCTCGCCATCGGGGACTGGATCAGAAAGGGTAGTTACGGGTGGTTCGACGGGAAGCGGGCAATCCTAAGATTTTATAATAATGATAGTAACGCTGCTTCCTATAACCAATGATTGCTTGAAGTGAAAGGTGATGGTAAGATCGTCGTTCCCGCTAAGGCGGGAACCCAGTCCGGCATGACAGACCTCCTTTTGTGACCTGTCATGCGATACGATTGTGTCACCCATCTCCCCGCACGTTTGTTACCCATCTCCCCAGACTATACACCCCCGCTGAGCGGGGGGACAAAACAAGATGATACTGCACCCATTAATAATGACGATTGACTGACAAAGAAACCTGCCGTTTGTTCCTTCCGGCTTCCCAAACCCCTCTGACTTTCGTCCCCACTCACTATACATACCATTAGACGAGATAATGAGAGCGAGCATTCTCTCGTTATGATTATAATATAACGAATACCTGTGTAGTATCCCTCAATGACCCGTCTGTAAGGCGAAAAAACGCGCGCTTGCAATTGCATATAGTTAATACGATAACGAATAGCCTTGAATGGCGTGGCACGGCGTTCGCAAAGTATGAGTCTGAACACCTCACACTCCTTATCAAAGGCAAGATGGAAAGTTGGATTGCATTCGGAAGAGGCCCGCTCTTTCGACTCTCGTTTGGCCTAATGCTATTGGGACTGGCACGGATCATTTTTCTGGCGGCGATGCGACAGAACGGCGCCGCATCGCCACAAGGTCTCTGGTCCGGTCGGGACCGTTGGATGGCGTCTTTGAAGAATCCCTTTACGGCTGTCATCCTTCTGATCTTCCATGTAAGCCTGATTCTGGTGCCGCTCTTTCTACCGGCGCATGTGATTCAATGGAAGCAAAACGTCGGCTTCGCCTGGCTGCCTATTTCACAGCGACTCTCGGACATGCTGACGATAGCGCTCATAGCGACTGCCATCGCACTGCTTGCCATCCGGGTCGGGCGCATCATCGTCGGTCAACTGCGCCCTTCAAAGGGGCTAATATGGCCGATCTTCCTGATAATACCCTTTATTAGCGGCTTTATCTGCGTCAACCTTGACGTGACGCCCAATGTCTATTACGGCTCACTCTTGATTCATGTCTATAGCGGCAACCTGGTGATGCTGGCGCTGCCGTTCACGCGGATGGCGGCTTGCATCCTCGAACCACTGGCAGTCGCAACAGTAGCGCTTTCGCCGGTTCCGGCTCTACGGCGTTGGTTCTTGAAGACCGGGCTGGCCGCGGAGGATATCTAATATGAAGGCAATTCTGACCGATGTTACGCACTGCATCGGCTGCAGACAGTGCGTAATGGCTTGCAAGAAGGCCAACGAACTCGAAGACGAACTGCCGCGCCGGTGGGTGCTCGAGGACGGACTCTCGGCGCACAACTGGACGGCAGTGCTCGAAACCGACGGCGTCTTTGTTCGTAAGCAGTGCCGGCATTGTCTCGAACCGGCTTGCGCATCGGTTTGCCCGGTGGCTGCACTTCACAAGCACGAATCGGGTGCGGTGATCTACGACTCCAACAAGTGCACGGGTTGCCGCTACTGCATGATGTCGTGCGCGTTTGGGATACCGCGCTACAAATGGGAGAGCCGGGTCCCGACGGTCGCGAAGTGTGTGTTGTGCTATAAGCGCATCGAGCAGGGGCTCCAGCCGGCCTGCACCAGCACCTGCCCGGTCAAAGCCACCATATCTGGCGAGCGCGCCGATCTCTTGAAGAGGCACGCAAGCGCATTGCTCTGCACCCCGATCGCTACATCGACAAGATATGGGGCGAACACGATGTGGGCGGGACGGCGGTGATCTACATCAGCCACATCGATCTCGATTTCCTCACTTACGGCCAGAAATTGTCTCGCGAGCCGCTGCCGCGTCTTACGGCTCCGGCGATGGAAGCGGTTCCCTACACCTTCGTCGGTATGGGGATCTTTATGACCGGCTTGCACTGGATCATTCGGAGGCGGATGAAGGCTGGTGAGGGAGATGGAGGAGCGAGTCATTCTGTCACGAAGGCGGGGAATCTGAAGGAGGCAGCGATGACGACCCGCGTTCGTAACGTCAAACTGGGCTTATGGGGGATTACGGGCCTCGGCGGTGCGGTGGCGATCATGCGCCTCTTCTTTGGCTTGGGAGCGACGACCAATCTCTCCGACGGGACGCCCTGGGGGCTCTGGATTGGGTTCGATGTGATGGGCGGGGTAGCGCTCGCTGCCGGCGGCTTCGTCATCACCGCCACGGTCTATATCTTCCGCCGGGAGGAATTTCATCCTATCGTCCGGCCGGCGGTGTTGACGGCGTTTCTGGGCTATATAGCAGTCATCATCGGACTACTCTTCGATCTGGGCCTACCCTGGAACATCTGGAGGCCGATGGTCAAGCGGCTTAATCCCCGCGCTCAAATTCGATCCGACGATGGTCTTCATTCTACTGGCGGGATTTGGGCTGGCGGCAATGTCCGGTGCGACGGTGCGGAGCCGAGGAATCGAAGAGACGCCGGTGCATCGCGCCCGCGGTGGTGATACGCTCTGGATCGACGGCAACATCGACGGATTTGGAGCGATTTTTTCGCACAAGAACCATATGCGCGGAGCATGGCGGGGTGACCTTTGCATCGAATGTCACGAGGCGCCTCCGACTTTTACCGACGGGCACTTGATCGGAGATCGCGAGTCGGATCCGACCTGCGTCCGGTGTCATCACATGAACCTTCCCCGCGATGCCAACACCGGCTGCGCGACCTGCCATCGCGACATGTACCGGCCGACCGATGCCTTTGGTCATGTCTGGCATTCATCACGGTTCGGGGCCGATCTCGGTTGCTATGAATGCCATGCTCGCGGTGAGCCGAAAGTATCTGAGAACGCTCCCAAGTGCACCAAGTGCCACAGCGACTTAGTTGCCGAAGGCTCGACGATTGAGTTCCATCACTATCAGGCTCCAGGCTACGTCGAAGCGATGCACAATCTCTGCATCACCTGTCACAATGCCAAGGCGGAGATCAATGGGCAACCTGATCTGGCGCGGTGTGCGACCTGCCATCCCGGACAACGCGACTTCATCGACCGCATCGATCTGGCTGCCCGGCACCGGCATTTGAAGGGGAAAAGGGTGGTGTTGCCGCTCCTAAGGGAGTGAGCGGGTATGCGGGTGAGCGATAAGCGAGTGAGTGAGGGTGGACCACTCGCTTGCTCACTTACCCGCTCACTCATTTACCAGGACCTGCTTCCGACCGGTGTAGCGTCCTGGGCGGGGGGTTCCGGAGGATTGAGCCTTTCGACATCGAGCGCTTGCAGCCCCCGTTCAGTGTTGCGCAATGAGAATTCGACCTCCTCGCCAACTTCCAGGGTCTTGAAGCCGCTTCCCCTGATGCTCGTGAAGTGAACAAAGAGCCGCGGCAGACCTTCAGACTTGATGAATCCGTAGCCCTTACGCGGCAGGAAACTTTCGACCACTCCTCGATGTCTATCTACCTTCTCCAAGCGTTTCCTTTCAATAACGCCGTCATCCTGACGGCTTGCTATGAACCGGCGAAAGCCGGCGTTACGTTGCCTTTTTCCCCTCGAACATCCGGTAAATCACCGGAATCACTACCAAAGTGAAGACCGTCGAAGAGACGAGCCCGCCTATCGAGACGATTGCAAGCGGGGACCGAAATTCTCCACCGGCGCCAAGCCCCAGAGCCAGCGGCAGCATTCCGATAGCGCTGGCGAGGTTGGTCATCAGGATTGGCCTGAGCCGCACCGGACAGGCTTGCAGGATCGCCTCGTCGATGGGCACTCCCTGGCGCCTGAGGGTGGTAGTATAATCAAGCAGCAGAATGCCGTTGTTGACGACAATCCCGACCAGCATCACCATTGCCATCATTGAAAAGAGAGAGATGGTGTTGTTGGTCAGGAAGAGCGCCAGGAGTACACCGATCAGCCCCAACGGCAGGGTCAGTATAATTGTGAAGGGATGCTTGAACGACTCCAGGATCGCCGCCATCAACATATAGGTGAGGATCGTCGCGAGGAGGAGCGCTCTTAGCAGTTCCCCAAACGACTCCGCCATCTGCTCGGCTTCACCGCCATAGTGAATTGTGTAGCCTTCGGGCAGGGTCAGTTGATCGGTATAGGCGCGCAACTGACCGACCTTCTCGCCCAACGTCCCTACGCCGATATCGGCATAGACATAGACGATGCGGTTCTTGTCCTTATGTGAGATCGAGGAAGGTCCCTCGGCGTAGCCTACTTCGGCCAGATCTGAGAGCAACACCTGTCGGTCACCGGTCTTTATATAAAGAGCGCCAATCTCCTCGCCAGAGGCAATCTCGGCAGGATCGAGACGGACCCTGATGTCGTGTTCTTCGCCGCGATCCCGAAACTTCGATGCAACTTCGCCCTCAACCAGGTGGCGGAGTGTCATACCGAGACTGGCTATTGAGAGTCCTTGATCGGCGACGCGCTCGCGATGCGGCAGCGCGCGAATCTCCGGCTTGCCGATCTTCCAACTCGATTCGATGTTGATCAGCCCGCCGAGGACGTGCATCCGGCTCATCAAACTGTCGGCCAGTCCCAGCAGTTGCTCGGTTTCACGGCCAATGATCTCGATCTGCATGTCGGACTGGCCTCCGCCGCCCATCGGGTCGGCTTCCTTGACCCGAATCTTGGCGTCGGGGATATTGGCCAACTCAGGGCGGAGTAAGTCCATAAACTCGGATGTCTTCATGGGCCGAAACTCTTGATCGACCATTCGGACGATCACCATTCCCAACTCGACGCCCTGTCCCGTGCCCTGCCCGCTATACTCGGTCTTGCCACTCGATGCAAAGACCGACTTTACATATGGTTTCCGGGTAATGCGGCGGGCTATGTCGGTTACAACGGCATCGGTTTCACCGAGGGCGGTTGCAATCGGCATCTCAACGACTACTGTGAAGGTCCCGGTGTCGGTCTTGGGGAAAAACTCGGCGCCGATGAACCCGAATATGAGAAGAGCAAAGGACCCAAAGAATAGCAGCGTCACCAGCCCGAGCGTCGCAATCTTATGGCGCAGTGCCCAGGTGAGGATTTTGCGATACTCCTCCCGCCAGATCAAGTCCAACCTATCCCACCACTGAGCGAACTTATCGAGCCAGCCATAACCTTGGGCTAATGCCGTAAAGGCCAGGACCATCAGGAGCAGCAGCGCCGGATCGATGCCCAATCTCCACCATACCACCAGAAAAATGAGAACTCCAAGCGTAGCGTAAATGACCTTCTTGATCGGTCGTGACGCCATCATCGGTGTCAAGGTGAATGAGACCAGCAGCGAGAAGAGCGTGGCAAAGGTTACGGTAAGCCCAAACTGCTTGAAGAACTGCCCCGTGATCCCCGACATGAAGGCCATAGGCGTGAATACGACGACATTGGTCAGGGTCGAGGCTGTAACCGCCAGCGCGATCTCTTTGGTGCCAATGGAGGCAGCCTCAAGGGACGACTTCCCCATCTGCCGATAACGCTCGATATTCTCCAGCACTACAATGGAATTGGCGGTCAGGATTCCTACCGAGATTGCCAGTCCCATCAGAGACATAAAGTTGAGGGTGAAGCCGGCGAAGTCGATCAGGATGAAGGTCGCAATGACGGATGTCGGTATCGATATCGCCGCGATCACCGTCGCGGGTAAACTATGGAGGAATATGAAGAGGACGACGGCGGTCAGTAGAGCGCCGATGATCAGGTTGCCGAAGACGTCATCGACCGAGTCTTTGATGAATTGGCTCCGGTCCCGGACAATGTCGATCTTGACGTCGGGCGGGAGTGCGGTGCGGATTTTCTCGAGTTCCTTGAATACGTCAGCGGCAGTCTGAACCGTATTGGCGTCCGACCGTTTGATGAGACCGACTCCGATAGACGATTCGCCGTTGAACGTGGCGCGTTCGCGTACCTCCTTGAAGCCGTCTTCGATCCAGCCGAGCTGGTCAAGGCGCACCTTGCGATTCTCCTTCAGAGGAATCTCAAGCGCTTCCAGGTCAGCGAGGTTCTGAAATTCGCCCTGCATCCGGATGGAAATCTCACTCTTGCGACGGGAGATGTGCCCGGCCGGGATGTTGAGATTGGCGGCTCCGATGAAGGCGGTTACCGCTTCGGGAGCGAGGTTATATTCCCGAAGCTGCCGGCGCGAAAGATGAACCTGGATCTCTCTCTCCTTGCCACCGGTCAGGTTGATGCCGGCAACACCGCGGATACGGGTAAGTCCGTGCTTGACGTCATCCTCAGCGATTTCGAAGGTCTCCTCCAGCGCCCGCGGTGACGTTACCGCCAGGTCGATGATCGGCATACTGGCGAAATCCCACTTCTGAATCACCGGATCCTGCAAATCCCGGGGCAGTTTCCAGCGGATCAGGTCGATCTTGTCGCGAACGTCGAGAGCGGCGAGATCGACACTCATCTTCAGGTCAAACTCGCAGAGGACGAGGGTTAGACCCTCTTGCGAGATCGACGTTACATGTTTCAAGCCGCCGATGGAACTGATCTCCTCTTCGACCGGTTCGGCGACCAGCCGTTCCATCTCTTCCGGTCCGGCTCCGGGGTAGATGAGCGTGGCGACGACGAAGGGGAATTCGACGTCGGGAAAGATGTCGATTCCGAGCCGGGTAAGCGAGAAAAGCCCCATCACCACAAAGGCGCCTATTACCATCGTCATCAGGATAGGACGGCGGATCGATATGTCAGCGAGTTTCACTTACCGCCTAACCTGCGTTAATGATGCGGACCCGGGCGCCGTCTTCGAGGATTTCTGCGCCGGAAACGACGACCTGAGCACCGGCTTCGAGTCCGCTCTGAATCCAGGCTGCAGCGTGATTTCGCCCGCCCAATACAACCGGAACGCGACGCGCCCGGTCGGATTCAACGACATAGACGAACCAGCGGTCTCCATGACGTTGCAGCGCCTCAGGTTCGACTTGCATGGCCTCCTGCAGATCTAAAACGTAAAGTTCGGCTTCGGCCATTAGACCGGGACTGAATGAGACCGCATCGGGACGCTCGTCGATGGCAATCCAGGCGGTAAAGGAGCGTGCCTCCTTATCCGCCGAAAAAGCCAGCCGTTCAACGCGCCCGGATGACTCGCTCCCGTCCGCGAAGACCCTGCAGCGAGTGCCGGTTTCCAGCAGGCCGCGATCGCCGGCCGGTAGTTCGACCTGCAAGCGTAGTTTGTCGCTCGCGACGACTTTGCCGAGTGGCATACCGGGTGCCGCAAAGCGTCCCGGCTCAGCCTTAAGTTCGGTAACTACGCCACCTATCGGACTGGTGAGGGTCAGCAGCCGCTCAGAGGCGTCGTAATTCCGCTTGGCGATGTCCCGGGCAAGTGTGACGCCGTCGAAGACCTGCCTTGATACTGCGCCCTTCTCGAAGAGCGCCGAAATCCGGTCATACTCCCGGACGGCGTTGTCATAGGCCAACCTGGCTTGTTGATACGACGCCGAGGGATTCTCGCGCGAGAGTTCGCAGATGATAGCGCCTTCATCGACACGCTGGCCTTCACGCACCATTACCCGCGCAACATACTCGCCGATCATCGGAACGATCTCCGCTTCGGCGCGACCGACAATGGTGCCTGATACCCGCCGGGTCAACTTGAATTGTCCTGAAGCCGCAGGTGCGACCTTGACCGGAAAGCCTTCGACAGATTGAATTTCATAGATGGTGCGCGAGGCTTTGGCCTGGCGCCGCTGCAGGAACCGGAAAGCCATCAGGCCAGCCAGTAGGACGATGACCAGCCAGAGGAATAGGCGTCTCATTTCGAGTCGTAATCCTTAATGAAGACAAGAGGCAACAAGGTGCCCCATAGAGAGAAGTCCTTAGAAGTTCTGATCGCTGCGCACAGCACGGTCATATTCCGCATCGGCGACGCGCAGGTCATACTCCGACCTTAGCATGCCAAGCCGGGCGTTGCTGAGTGCCAGGCGCGCATCCTGCACTTCGAGGTCGGTGCCGACGCCCTGGGCGAAGCGCAGTTCGGCAATCTCGAACGCTTTGACCGCCAGTTCAACAGCGGCGTGGCTGCTGGCTACGCTCTCGGCTGCGCGCTGACGCTCGGCGAGCAGAGCGGTTACTTCGAGGCGTATGCCTTCCTCTAACTGGCGCTGCATCAGTTCAACCCGACGCAATGCGAGTCGAGCCTTCTCGATGCGCCATTCGGTGGCAAAGCCATCGAAGAGCGGGACGCTGGCGACGATCTGGAATCGCAATCCTCGCGACCAGTCGGGAGGACCGACCTCGGCGATATGGTCGTGCGAAGCCTGAAGTTGATAGGTTACATTTAGGAAGAAGTTAGGCCAGTAGAGCGAGCGCTCCTCAACCTTGAGGGCAAGGGAGCGGAGGTCGTAATTCAAGTCCATCTGGCGAAACTCCGGCCGCGACTCGCGGGCACTGAACAGCGCTTCTTTAAGTCCCAGCCGGGTGGATACCGCTCCGATGGCAACTTCGTCGGTCAGGATGATGCGGCTGTCGGGATCGAGCCCGAGCCGATTGCGCAGGTTCGTCTCGGCAACAGCGACGGCCTGGCGGGCGCGAGCAATTTCCGGTTCGATCAGACGGTGGTTGGTGCGGGCGCGCAAGAGGTCGAACTGGCTTGCCGCGCCGGCGTTGAACATCTGCTCGGCGGTGTTGACATGCCGTCCGGCCTGCTCGTAGGTTTCCTCAACGACTTCAAGCGACTTTCGAGCCAGCGCCAGGCCAAAGTAGTCGTGAATGACGATTGACTTCAGTTGTGCACGGGCGGCGGCATGGCCTTCGCGGGCGATCTTCCGGTAAGTCTGTGCCGCTTGAACCGCCAGTCCAACTTTACCACCCAACCAGAGCGGCTGATCGAGGGACATCTGCCCGGTTATATCGTTCACAGGCTGGAAGCGAATCCGGCCTCCAAAGGCCGGAATGTAACTCGACGGCGCCACGACATACCTACCGGTTACAGCCGTTGCCTTAATCGTCGGCATGGCAGCCGAGTAGGCTTCACCGACTGTCGCGTCGCCCTCCTCGATGTCGAGTTGCGACGACTGGAGTGCAATGTCATGCTCACCGGCCAGACGTAGAGCGTCGCCCAGGGAGAGACTTAGATTCACCGGCTCGGCGTTGACGATACCGGCGGTCATCAGCGCGATGATCGCTGCACCACCGGCACCAGGTAAGAGGATTGACGGACGTGCGAACAGGGGCATCACAATTCTTGTTTTCATAATCCTGCCTGTTGCAGGGAGTCATTTGATTGAACCTTTAATATATTGACTCCACATCCAATCGGTCAACGGCTTTCGCTAATTCAATGGTCGAAAACCCAACTTTAGGAAGGGTTTTGCGTGGGCTCAGCTGGCTGATGCAATGCTTTCATTGCGTGAAAAGACGCAAGTAGAGGTTTCCTTATAAACACCTTGTCATCATCATTCTTCTCAACATCATCACCTGCATCACTAACCTGCTGGCGCGATTATTGTAAGATGCGACAATCTACAATCAACGGTGAAACGGATCGCTCATAGCGGAATGTCTCTGCCTATAAAGTCTTGCTTTGCAGTGAAGTTGTTGCATGCCCCTCTTGCCTGCAGTATCATATCGGTCGCGATAGCAGCGGCAGGTCCGGTGATAGCGGCGGATGCGCACGTTCCGACCGATGCTGCATGTATAGAGTGTCATAGCCGCTCCAATCGTCTGGTGGAACGCCTCACCCCGACCAAAGCGAGCCGGATGCTCGTCGATACCACTGCGATGGAACGTTCGGTTCACGGATCCGCCTGCCTCGCCTGCCATTCGAATGGTACCGCCCTGGCCATCGCCGACCATCCTGCGACTACCACCACGAACTGCGGCAGGTGCCATGCTGCCCAGGAAGCCGAGTGGAGCGAATCTATCCACGGGTTGCAGGCGCAAGCCGGAAACCTTGATGCTCCGCGCTGTAATACCTGCCATGGAGCTCACGACATCCGGATGCATGACGACCTTGAGTCGCCGGTCTATCGCCGCAATCTTCCGGCCACTTGCGCAACCTGCCACGAGTCGACAGAACTGCAGAGCAAATATCGCTTTTCGCGCAACCGGCTGCTCACCTATAAGAACAGTTATCACGGTATTGCTGTCAAATTCGGCCGGGCTGAAGCGGCCGATTGCGCCAGTTGCCATAGCGCTCACTCGATCCGGCCTTCGAGCGATCCGCGCTCTTCGATCCATCCGGCAAACATCCCCTCGACTTGCGGTAAATGCCATCCCGGGGCAGGGGAGCAGTTCGCCCGGGGAGGTGTCCACGTCCTGGCTGAAAAGCAGAGTTCACCGGGGATGTTCTACGTCCGGAAGTTCTACACTTGGTTCATAGGCACCCTGATGGTTCTCTTCTTCCTTTATATCGTGATTGAACATACCGGATCTGCCCGGGCGCGCCGTAAGGAGAGATCCCGGGAAGGAGGCAGGAGGTAGTATGGATTCTCCTTCGACTCAGAACAACGTTAAGAATGCGTCATCGGTGCTCCGGTTTCCGTTCGTCTGGAGGATTCAACATGCGTTGATGGCTCTGGGGGTCATTGGATTGGCGCTCTCCGGGCTGGCTTACCGATATTACGACACCGGGCCGGGAAGATTGCTGATGTCCTTCGAAGGTGGATTCGGAGCGCGCGGAATTTTGCACCGGATATGTGCCGCCCTGCTCGGTGCGGCTATTGTCTGGCACTTCTTCTGGGTCGTCTTCACCCGGAGGGGACACGACGATTTCCTCGCACTCATGCCGGAGAAGGGCGATACCCGACGGTGGTGGGAAGCGCTGAAGACGAAACTGCGTGGTGAGCCGTATCGTGCCGATTGGGGACGATACACCCTCGGCCAAAAGGCGCAGTATTGGATCATCGCAACCGGTTCGATCCTCATGGCGCTCTCGGGATTGATGCTGCTGTTGGGTGATCGCATCCTCGGTATGATGCCAAAGCAGGCGCTCGACCTTATACGGGTGATTCACGGCGGGGAGGGCGTCGAACTCATGATCTTCATCGTCTTATGGCACCTCTATTCGACGCATCTCTCGCCGGGTCGTTTTCCGATGGACAATGCCTGGTTGACCGGTCGCATTTCGCGGGAACGGCAATCTCGAGAGCATCCCCGGGAAGTCGTCCCATAGATGCTGACTATGACGAAACTTTTCTTCTTATCGTCGTGCAACTGGCTTTCAAAGAGCCTTAAATGCCCGACACTTACGACGATCGCGACGGCTTTTGTGCTGACCGGTTGGAGTCCACTTAATGCACAGATACAGGCGGTTGCATCGCCCTCGTCGCGTTGTCTATTCTGCCATGGCAAGGTGGACTTTGTAAAGCGTTGGCAGGATGGTCGGATAGACAGCCTCTTCGTCGATGTGAGGTTACTCGATGTTTCGGTTCACTCCCGTTGGAATTGCACGGATTGTCACTCGACGGTGACGACGCTGCCGCATGCACCTGTCCTTGAGCGTGTTGACTGTAGCCGGTGTCACTTCTCTGGCAATCCATCAGGCGCTCCTCAAGGAGAATTATACGACCAATATCGACACTCGGTCCATGGTCGGGCAGTGGCAACGGGCAACCGGAAAGCGCCGATTTGTCAGGACTGCCACGGCGGGCACAACGTCCACCGCCGCACCGACGAAGCGAACCCTCTTGGGCATAAGCGAGTTGCCACCACCTGCGGTCGCTGCCATACCGAGGCTTATGCCGAGTTCCGGCTGTCGGTTCACGGCACCCAACTCGAGTCAGGCAACCGGGATGCTCCCTCCTGCATCAATTGCCATGGCGAACACGACATCCGACCGCCGGACGATCCCGAGTCGGCGGTTACGACCCGAAATGTTATGAACACCTGCTCAGCCTGCCACGCTTCAGAGGCTTTGAAGGAATCCTACGGTGTCCGGACGGTGCAGGTCGAAACTTACAAAGGGAGTTATCACGGCATTGCCGTCAAGTTCGGCCAGAATCGTGCAGCCAGTTGCGCCAGTTGTCATGGACATCACGACATCCTTCCCTCGAGCGACCCGAAGTCCCGGATCCATCCGGCTAACATCCCGGCAACCTGCGGCTCATGCCACCCGGGAGCCAATGCCAACTATGCCCGGGGACGGATTCATATAGATGCCGCGAGCAAAGATGCTGGAATAATATACTATGTAGCATCGTTCTTCAAGTATCTCACCATCGGGACGCTTATCGTCTTGATCATCAATATCATCCTCGACCTTAGACGACGCCTTTTGACGCGACGGGTGCACAAGTCGTGAGTGACTCTCTCGACCGGATCCTGACCGAAGCCGGCCTTGACGATGAAGCCGGTCGGAGGGACTTGCTCGAAGCGCTCGCGACCGAAGTGGGCGAAGAGCGCCTCAGCCAGATCATCACTGCGATGGCGTCTGCAAAGAGTCGGGCGCTGTCCAAACCTCAAGCCCCGCTAACTGAACCTCACGTATCGCATCCTCGGGTCGAATCGAAGACCTATCTCCGTTTCAACCTCTCGACCCGCATCCAGCATGGAGTAATGGCGTTGTCCGTGCTTATTCTCATCGTTACCGGGCTCCCCTTGAAGTTCCATGATGCCCGGCTTTCTCAATGGGTGATGAACTTGATGGGAGGCATAGAGGTCTCGGCAATCGTCCATAGGGTCGGCGCAACGCTGCTGATTGGTGTCGGACTGGCACACTTGCTCTACATATCGCTCACCCGGGTCGGCCGGCGGGATTTGTTCCTTCTACTTCCCCGCTTCAAGGACTTGCGCGACTGGATCCTGATGCTAAAATATTATGTCGGTTTGACTGAGGAGAAGGCTCGTTTTGGGCGGTTCAGTTACATCGAAAAATTCGACTACTGGGCGGTCTATTGGGGTATGGTCATCATGATCACGTCGGGATCGCTGCTCTGGTTTCAGGACTTCTTCCTCAAGTTCATCCCGAAGTGGATGCTCGACATCGCCAAGGAAGCGCACTCCGATGAAGCACTGCTGGCAACGCTCGCGATCATCGTCTGGCATTTTTACAATGTCCATTTCTCGCCGGCCAAGTTTCCGATGAGCAAAGTCTTCATTAACGGCAAACTAACCCGCGAGGAGATGGAAGATGAGCATCCTCTCGAACTCGAGGAGATGGAGAAAGAGAGCCAGGGACGAAAGACGAAGAGTGAACAATGAAGTGGGATAACGCCACCATTCCGGGTTCAAGGCCTCATCAGAAGCCCTTCAGCACTTATTCATGATTCGCTTTTTCATAGATTTATGGCGGGTGGTCGTCGAGCATCGGAAGCCGTTGCTTTTGACAACCGGTGGAATCGTCATCTTCGTTGCTATCGTTAATGGCGGCTACTACTTCTACTCGGCGCGACCGGAGTCGTGCCTGGTCTGTCACTATATGCAGCCTTTCTACGACCAATGGCGCAATTCGGCGCACAGGGATGTCAACTGCACCCAGTGCCACCCCGGTCGTCGGACATTGATCGACACCTACCTGCTGCGCTATCTGACCAACTCCTACCGCAGCCGTCCGCATGCCAACGTAACTGCCGCCACTTGCCTTAAGTGCCACGACGAGTCAACCCTTGTCGGTGAGATCACCTACCAGCGCGGCATCAAGTTCAACCACGAACATCACCTCGGGCAGATGCGTCGCGGCAAGAAATTGCGCTGCACCTCCTGCCATGCAACCGGTATGCCCGACTCGAAGTTGTCGGTTGACAACGAGGCTTGCTATCTCTGCCACTTCATGGAGGCAGCCCAGGGACGCGCATTCACATCCTGTAATGCCTGCCATGGCATACCGACGGTGAAGGTGGAACATCAGGGATTCCAGTTCAACCATCAGTCCTATGTTGGTCCGGAGGGCAGCGGTCAGGGCATCGATTGCTCGGCCTGTCACGTGTCAGTCGTGAGTGGCGGGGGGGCGGTTCCGGAAGCAAAATGCTACGAATGCCATAAGACGCGGGTCGATATCCGGCGGGATCTTGATGCCGTGCATCGGCTCCATATCACCGAGCAGGGTGTCGATTGCTTCCGATGCCACGACCGAATCGAACATGGCAAGGTTGAAATGTCCGGCGCGCTGTCGCTCGACTGTGCGAAGTGCCACGCTCCCGAACATGGTGCGACGATGCAGATGTTCATGGGCACCGGTGGTGAAGGCGTAGCCGATCACCCCGATGCGATGTTCCTGTCGCGCGTCTCGTGCGAAGCCTGCCATACGCCGGGGGCAGTGCAGATGAACCTGCCCGGAAGAATGCCGCGTCAATCGACCTTTGCCGAAAAGCGACAGACTTGCGTCTATTGCCATGGTGCCGGCTACGACCGGATGCTCGACGACTGGAAAGTCGGTTTCGATCGTCTGGTGAGCGAACTTCGCCCGTTGGTGGCAGCGGTCAAGGCGCCTCCATCCTCCTACCAGAATCGGGAGAGGATGTTCGTAAGCGAGGCTTTGCGTAAAGCCCGGGTTAACTTCGATCTTCTGGTAGAAGGCAAGGCGGTCCACAATCCGTTTTATGCGCTTTCTCTGGCGCGGCAGATATTCACCGCAGTTGATTCGGCAGCAGTGGCAAAGGGAACGTCGCGGCCGACGCCGCCGCAATTGTTAACGCGTGCTGATGCGGCTTGCATGCTCTGCCATACCGCCCGGCCTCCGGCGGCGGAAATGCCCTTTTCAGGAGCGACCTTCTCGCACGAATTGCATGTCGAAGGTGCTGGTCTAAGTTGCACCCAATGCCATTCGTCAACCACCCACCGAACACAGGATATCGACCGGTCCACTTGTGTTGAGTGCCATGAGAACCGGTTTGTGGCCAAATGAACGGTGATAGAAGTGGATTAAGGCGGGCTCCCAACCGGGAGCCTGCCTCACTTTTGAAGAATGAGAGGTCCGAAAGTAGCCGCAGATGGTACTGACATACCTTCTGGCAGCCCCGATTGGAGCACTTGTTGCAACCGCAACGATCGGTGAGGGTGGACGTCCTCGTCCGCCCGCACCACGTCTCCACTTTACACACCGGACGAAGGCGTCCGGCGTGCACGAACCAAGTTCAAGTTCGAATAATCGATAATGCTCCGCGAAATTATAAATATCGCCTACGGCATCCTGAGCCTTCCTATCCGGATCGTCAGGAAGATCGTCGAACGCTTTCAACGTTGGGGTTGGAAGCGGACGCTGTTGGTCGTTTCTGTGGCTTTCGTCCTTGTGACGGTATTGATGACGCTTTTCGTCGAGGCGACGTCGCAGCCGACGTTTTGTGTAACCTGTCACTACATGCGGCCCTACTTCGCGTCATGGGAGGAGTCGTCGCACCAGGGCGTCGCCTGCACGATGTGCCATTTTCCTCCCGGCATAAAGAGCGCACTCAAGCAGAAGTTCACAGCATCGTCGATGGTAGTGAACTATGTAACCGGCATCTATAAGCGTTCCAAGCCTTGGGCAGAGGTCTCGGATGAATCCTGCCTTAGGCCGGGCTGCCACGAGACGCGGCTGCTCGAAGGCCGGGTTGAGTTCAAGGAAGGCATCATCTTCGACCATAAGCCGCACCTGACCGAAGATCGACTCGGCAAGACTCTGCGCTGCACTTCATGCCACAGCCAGATCGTTCAAGGCGAGCACATATCGGTAACCGAGACAACTTGCTTCACCTGCCACTTCAAAGGCGATGCCTCAGGGGAACTTTCACGCTGCACAAAGTGCCATGACGCACCGATAGCATCGCCGACCGGCGCTTCAGTTAAGTTCGATCACGTTCGGATAGTGGAGCAGGGGGTGTCGTGCCTCAGGTGCCACGGCACAATGCAGGTCGGGACCGGCGAAGTGCGCAAGGAACGATGCTCATTTTGCCACGCGGACCTCGGCAAGATCAACAAGTTCGACGATACGCCGTTCGTCCACAGAAAGCACATTGCCGAGCACAAGGTCGAGTGCCAGAACTGCCACCAGGAGATTCTGCATCGCTCGGTTTCGCGCACCGATGAAGTGAAGCCGTCGTGCGAGGACTGCCATCCCGGGTTTCACGGAGTGCAGGTCGATCTCTTCACCGGCACCGGTGGCAAGGGCGTCGAACCTCATCCTTCTACGATGTTCCAGTCGGGCCTCAACTGCCGGGGCTGTCACATTCAAGCCTCTGCTGCTGATGGCTTTGCTGAGAAGGGGATCACCTACAAAGCCTCAGGCGTGGTTTGCACTCCATGCCACGATCCGGGCTACGACCGCATCCTCGAAGGCTGGAAGCGTCGCAACAGCGAGCGGCTCATGCAAATCCAGCGCATCGAGCAGACTGTGGCCGGGGCAGTAAAAGGCGTGAGCGTCGAGCATCGGGCTGTGGCGGACTCTCTGCTTGAAGCAGCCCGTTACAATATCTCGATGGTCGATCTGGGACATGGCATTCATAACATCCCGTATGCCGAGGCGCTGTTGGGAACGGCTTATGGCCAGTTGCAAAGCGCCTATCAAATGGCGCGGCCGGGGGCTAACCCGGGGTCGTTCGAGATCGGACTGCCAAAGTCGGGCGCCGACTGTATGACCTGTCACTATGGCGTTGAGACGATGATCGTTCAGCGCACCACCGGAAGCCCATTTCCCCATTCACCGCACGTCTTGCAGCATGGTCTGGCTTGCCTCAAATGCCATGACAACTCGAAACGGCATGGCAGTCTGGCTCTCTCCCGGAACGAATGCAACAGTTGCCATCATAAGACCGACGCCGGCAAGTCGCCAGATTGCCAGAACTGCCATTCGCTGCAGGCGACGCTCTTCAAGGGTGATTCCACCTGGGGTTCCGATGCCTTTGCGGATGCAATGTCCGAGTCCGGAATGGAATGCGCGGACTGTCATTTGCCGCAAGAGAACGCCGTGAAACGGTCGGGCGGTGAGACCTGCGCCGAGTGCCACGACGAGACCTATGCCGACCTGCTGATAGACTGGAAAGATGAGACAACGCACGGGATTGCAGTCGTCGATTCACTTCTTCACATCTGCCGCAACGTTCAATTGCCTGAACTGACTGCCCTTCGCCAGGAAACCGACCGCATCCGTAAGGACCGCAGCCTCGGCGCTCACAACCACGGCCTGGTGGTGGCGATTCTCAAGCGCAACAGGGTCCGGCTGGAGACATTCATCAAGGAACAGGGACTATGATGGTAATGATGTGGTAATGATGACAATGATGAATGGACGCGGTTGGAGTTTCCGGTTGAATTGACCTACCTTTTGCTATAGACATTCAAAGGGAGAGTAATGCACACCGCTCTAAGAGTCATTGGCCTGTGCGGCATGCTGCTCGCTGCCAACGTGTCGGCGCAGGACTCGGTAGGTGTTTCCTGCATTGGGAGGATATTCCACGATTGGGACAACGCCGTCGGGATCGCCCTTGACGGTAACCTGACAGTCGTTGCAACGCAACTTTCAGGAGTGCACTTCCTGGACTGCAGCGTTCCTGAACAGCCGGTTCAGATAGGCACCTGTCGCGGAAATGCTTCCAGTGAAGCCGTAGTGGTCCGCGATGAATTTGCCTATGTGGCCGCCGGCCCGGATGGGCTGGCGATCTACGACTACTCCGAGCCGCGCCGCCCCACAGCAGTCTCAATGTTGCCACTCCGGGGCCGCGCCTGGGATATCGTTCTGAACGGCGATCTGGCTTATCTGGCACTCGATGTCGAAGGCATTGCGGTAGTCGATGTCGCGAATCCGGCGGAGCCAGAGTTGCTCATGGTGCTTGACACCGTCGGTTCGATTCGCAAGATCGCTTTGGCTGAAGACTATTTAGTCGTAGCCGCCGATACGGCCGGGGTCATGATTCTTGACATCCGCAATCCGCGCCGCCCTGAAGTTGTCAGCATCACCTTTGTCCCCGGCCAGACCCGGGCGGTGGCTGTTGATGGTCGAATCGCCTATCTGGGTGCCCACTCGCGCGGCTTGCAGGTGCTTGACTTCTCCAACCCCATTGCGCCTCAGGTCGTCGGATCTCTCGCGACCCCGGACAACGCCATCGGCATGGCTTATGATGAGGGTCGAGCCTACATCTGTGCCCGGTCAAGCGGGTTGCGCATTGCCGACGTTACCGACCCCCGCAATCCAATGCTGTTGGGAATCTTCGACTCACCGGGGAATGCCCGTGATGTGGTCATAAGGGAGGGGGCTGCTTATCTGGCCGATCTTAGTGCCGGTTTTCGCATCGTCGATGTGACCAATCCGGCTCAGACCCGGGTGATTGGATTCTACGACACACCGGACTACATCCTGAATCCAAAGTTCTCGAGTGCCGTCTTATCAGGTTTCTTTCTTGTTGTTACCAAAGGCGAAGCCGGTATGGGGATCATCCAATTGGCGGGACAACAGCCCCCGTTAAACCTCGGCAATTACAACTCCCCCGGTCGCGCGTTGGATGTCTTCACCTCGGGGACAACGGCGTATATGGCAGACGATTCAGCGGGGCTGCGGGTGGTCAGTTTTGCCAATCCGGCGTCGCCCCGCTCGGTTGGATCCTATGGCCAGACCCAAGCCGTTCAAGTGAAATATGCCGGCGAATTGGGAGCAATGGCGGCGCCCTATATGCTTGTTGCCAGTCCAGCAGCCGGTGTGCAGTTCTTCGATGTATCAGCACCCGAATCGCCACAACTTGTCCTTACGGTCGATGAGTTAGGCGGGACACGGTCGCTTGCGGTCTTTCGGATGGGCAATTCGTGTCGAGTCTATTGGGCGGCCGGCGAGAGGGGGCTTGCGACGATGACCATCTCGGATCCGCGGCAGCCCGATCAGGTTCAGGTTCGGACGTTCGACCTTGGCGGGCCGGTCTATAATGTCGCCTCTGGCGGCGAGGTCGATCGGGTCTATGCAGCCGTGGATGGCAGCGGCATAGCAATACTGGCTATCGATCGGGAGGAGTCGCTCCTCGGATTCATTGAATTGACAGGTCCCGTCCACAAGATGGCGCAACGGGGAGATCATCTACATGTTGCCAACGGTGAAGACGGATATCGGCTCTTCGACTTGTCGGCACCGGATGCGCCTAATGAAGTCGGCTACTATGACTTCGATGCTGAGTTTTCGCCGTGTCTGGGATTTACCCTGCTTGCCGACAATGTGGTAGCGGTGGTCGATACCGGCAGCATTCGCATACTTGATGTGGCCGAAGCGATGAGGGTCGAACAAAACGCTCATCCCGTGCCGAAAGACCACCTCTTTGCCATCTATCCCAATCCTTTTAATGCCGCTCTTACGATCTCTTATGAGGGATTACAAGCAAAACCTACACGCATCGGTATCTATAACCTTTCCGGGCGACTGATCAGAGAGTGGGATGTAGAAGGCAACTTGGGTGTTGCAGGGAGACGCCTTACATGGGACGCAGCTGATGCCGCCAACGGGACTTACTGGGTGTGGATGGAGTCGAGTCAAGGAATCGCTTTGAAGAAGGTGGTCTTACTCAAGTAGGCGGGCGATCAGGGGGGGAGCCTGTTCCCCCAGATCCAAGAAGACAAGTGAGACATCGCTCGCTTATCTGCCTACGCGCTTACCCGCTTACCATACTCGCAAATCTCCCTTAGCGGGCATGTCAGACATTTAGGTTCCATTCTGCAATACTCCTTGCCGAGCGCTACCCATTGGGCATGGAAGTCGTTATAGAGGGCCGGATCCGGCGGCAATTGCCGCTGGAACCAGGCCCTCAATTGCTCATACTTGACCCTACCATTGGATAGCCCCAGCCGGGCTAAGGCTCGCGTCGTGTAGGCATCGATCACAAAGACCGGCTTGCCGAGGGCATAGAGTAGTATACAGTCCGCGGTCTCGGGACCGATGCCCTTTATTGCAAGCAACTCCCGCCGCAGCGTCCCGGTATCAACTGGCGAACCCGATCTGACTAACCACCACCGGCAAATTGACTTCAGTCGTTCCGCCTTCTGATTGAAGAATCCGGCGGATCGAATAATAACCTTCAGGTCGTCGTCCGGCAGGGCAATGATCGCTTCGGGCGAAAGCGCATTCGAGGCTTTGAGATTGGAGATGGCTCGCTCGACATTATGCCAGTTTGTGTTCTGAGTCAGGATTGCGCCGATGACAATCTCAAACGGCGTATCGCCCGGCCACCAGTTGCGATACCCGAAATGGTCGTGGAGACGGCGGTAGATATCAGGAAGATCAGTCACTCGTCGTCAATGCGTTGTGCCATTTTAGGACGCCTATCCTCCTCTTTCCTTTCGGTATATGAGGATGACATGGGTGGCTATCTATCGGGAGTCTTTGTCAAGAGGGTGGCCAGTTCGTCAAAGCGCCGGTCGGGTGGCAGCCGCTTCAATAGTTCCCGGCTTAAGAGGCTGTAGATTCGCTCCAGATTAGGAAAATCGTCAAGGGCTTGCAGGTGCCTTGCGACCGTCGCAGCGTCAGATCGAACGACCGGTCCGGTTAAAGCCCCGAAGAAGCCTCGCTCGTGGTAGTTGGCGAGGGTCTTATCGACCAGCGGTCGAAGGGTCTTGAGCGCTTCCGCGCGCGTGAAGCCTCCTCTATCAAGCAAATCGACAGCCACTTCGAGGAGCGCGACCATCAGGCTCGATCCGAAAACCGCCGCGAGGTGATAAAAGACCCTTGTCTCCGGAGGGACAATCGCGGCCTTTGCGCCGAGCCGCACGGCAAGAGCCATTCCCATGACGACCGCTTCATCGTCGCCTTCCAGACCTACCGTAATCCCCTGAAACGACTCCCATCCCTCCCGACCGGTGAAGGTCTGAAAGGGATGCCAGGCGAGTGCGTATCCTCCCGCTGCCCGCACCGGCTCCAGCACTTCCGACGACACCGCACCAGCCGTGTGTGCGGCCACGACTCGCTGCTGTTTTGCAGCGATCCAGTTGCTGACATCGACTCCGCACCCTGCAAGGCTTGAGTCCGGGACTGCCAAAATGACCATCCCGATATCAGTCGGCAATTCGCCAATGCTCGAAAATCCCCGATACCCGTTGCGCTCGACATTGTCTAACTTGTGCGCAACTATCCCTGCAAGGAGGACGTCTTCAACCTCGCTGAGCGCCCTTGCGAGGGCTTTGCCAAGCCTCCCGTAGCCGACTATGGCAATTTTGGGGATAATCCCGTTCGAAGCAGGTTGCAGGTTATCCATCGCTGCCTCGCGACGCAGCCAGTTCACGTCGAAGGGCTTGCAGTTTCTGCTTTGCCTTCAGGAAGTCATTATAGGAAGAAGAGAAATGGTGCGAACCGTCGCCTTGCGCGACGAAATAGATGAAATCGACGTCCGCTGGATTTAAGGCGGCGCGAATCGCCCGCAGGCCCGGGCTGTTGATCGGTCCCGGCGGAAGGCCGGTTCGACGATAGGTGTTGTATGGGCTGTCGATGGCGAGGTCGCTCCGATAAAGTCTGCGGGGGCCGTCGTGAATGATGTATTGAATCGTCGGATCTGCTTCCAGTGGCATCCGCTTGCGGAG
>VGIQ01000011.1 GCA_016867835.1 Calditrichota bacterium
TCAGTCAGCCGACTTACCGCCGAAATCCGGCGACTACTCGAAGACGGGCTTCCGTTGCTCTATCTCGAAGGTGAGTTGTCGAATGTGAAACACCACTCTTCGGGGCATCGGTATTTCACTATCAAGGATGAGGGGGCGCAGATCCCGGGGGTAATGTGGCGCACCCGCCCCGATCCGGGTTTCGATTTGCGCGACGGCTTGAAAGTGCGCGCCTACGGGCGCGTTGTCGTTTGGGAGCAGGGCGGGCGGTATCAGTTCGATGTCCTCCAATTGATACCGGCCGGCTTGGGAGCGCTTCAGATGGCATTCGAGGCACTGAAGACCCGTCTGGCAGCCGAAGGCCTATTCGACTTCTCCCGCAAGAAACCGCTCCCGCGTTTCCCTCAGGCAATCGGTATCGTCACCTCCCGCACCGGAGCTGCGCTTCACGACCTTGCCTGGGGATTTGCCACCCGCTATCCACCGGCGAGGCTCTACTTGATACCGGTAGCGGTGCAGGGCGAGGGAGCGGCTGCCGAAATCGCCGCCGCTATTGAGCACTTCAACGGTATGAATCTCGTCGATATGATGGTCATAGGCCGCGGCGGGGGATCACTCGAAGACCTCTGGGCGTTCAATGAGGAAGTTGTGGTCCGGGCTATCGCTTCATCGCGCATACCGGTCGTTTCGGCTGTCGGGCACGAGATCGATATATCGCTTTCCGATTTGGCTGCGGATCTTAGGGCTCCGACGCCGACTGCCGCTGCCGGCCTGATGGTGCCGGACCGGATAGATTTATTGGCAACACTTGGACAAACCCGTCAACGGATGAGCCGTTCGCTGCGTCGGGGGATCGAACTTTGGCGCGAGCGAACCGCCCGGATACGGGGAGGATATGGCTTTCGCCGCGCTCTAAACCGCGTTAACGAAGAGCGAATGCGCCTGACCGATCTTGCCGCGCGTATCGAAGCGGACAATCGTCGGCTGCTCGAATTGTGGCGGCAGAGACTGACCGGCACCCGCGACCGGCTCACCGCGCTTTCGCCGTCGGCGGTTATGGAACGCGGCTTTGCGGTTGCCCGTCGACCGGACCGGACTATCATACGCTCGTCGGCAGTGCTCGCTTCCGGCGACCCTCTTGAACTGCAATTTGCCCGTGGCAGCGCCGCTGTCGCGGTTATCGGAGTCAAGCCCAGTGAATAGCGAAACGCCCGCCGCCGGAACTGAACCTTCGTTCGAAGATGCCTACCGGAGGCTTGAGGCGATTGCCCGCAAACTCGAAGAGCCCGCCACCCCGCTCGAGGAATCGTTCCGCCTTTTCGATGAGGGGCAGCAGTTGTTACGCTATTGCGAGCGCCTGCTCGATCAAGCCGAGCGCCGTATTCAGGTCATAGTGGGGGAATCGAGCGGCGAGGTCCGGGAGGAGACCATTGCCTGAGACCGCTGCTGAGAGCCTCTTGACCGGAATCGACAGCCCGGACGATCTGCGGCGGCTGAAGGTCGAGCAACTGCCGCAACTGGCTGAGGAACTGCGCACCTTTGTCATCGATGTCGTATCGCGAACAGGAGGCCATCTCGGGTCAAATCTCGGCGCTATCGAATTGACTCTGGCGCTCCACTATGTCTATGATACGCCGCGCGACTTGATCGTCTGGGATGTGGGAGCCCAGGCTTATGCACATAAGATACTGACCGGCCGCCGGAGCCGATTCAACACCAACCGGCAATACGGCGGAATCGCCGGCTTCCCCCGTCGCGCTGAAAGTCCCTATGATACTTTCGGCGTGGGACATTCTTCGACCTCGATTTCAGCCGCACTTGGGATGGCCGTAGCGCGCGACCTCTCCGGTCAGAGCCACAAGGTCATCGCCGTCATCGGCGACGGTGGGATGACTGGAGGGCTCGCCTTCGAGGGTCTCAACAACGCCGGTTCCGAGGGCCGGGACATAACGGTCGTCCTTAACGACAACCGGATGGCGATATCGCCCAATGTCGGCGCGCTCTCGCGGCATATCTCCTCACTTCGCGCCGATCCCCGTTTTGAACGCCTCAAGGACAGCATGTGGCAACTGGCGGGGCAACTGCCGCGCGGTTCACAGTTGCGCAAAGCGTTGGGCGGCGTCGATGCCGGTATCCGGGCGATGCTGGTGCCGGGGTTATGGTTTGAACGGCTCGGCTTTCGCTATGTAGGGCCTATCGACGGACACGATACTGGCGAACTCGTGAAGATGTTCAGTTGGCTGAAGGCGATACAGGGGCCGGTGCTGGTACACGTCCTGACCGAGAAGGGCAAAGGCTATCATCACGCCGAGAACGACGGGCTGAGACTTCACGGCGTCAGCAAGTTCGATCCCGAGTTTGGACCGGTGGCTGCGAGCGGTGAATTGACCTTTGCCGGGCACTTCTCAGACGAACTACTTAAGGTTGCCCATGAAGATGAGAAGGTCGTTGCCATCACTCCGGCAATGATCGAAGGGAGCGCGCTCGGGCAGTTTCAGGCTGAATTTCCGGAGCGGTGCTTCGATGTCGGTATTGCGGAACAACATGCCGTAACCTTTGCAGCCGGCTTGGCAGCGCAAGGATATAAGCCGGTAGTGGCGATCTATTCGACTTTCTTTCAGCGCGCCTACGATCAGTTGATTCACGATGTCGCTTTGCAGGAACTGCCGGTCGTCTTCGGAGTCGATCGCGCCGGTATCGTCGGTGAGGATGGCCCCACTCATCATGGCGCCTTCGATCTCTCCTACCTGCGAGCCATTCCTGAGGTGCGGATTTTGATTCCGCGCGATAGCGACCAGATGCGGGCAATGCTTCGATTTGTACTTCTGAAGGATGACCACGCCACGGCGATCCGTTTTCCCCGTGGCAAATCGCTGCGATTCGACCCGCCGGTCCGTCCCGAAACCGATTTGACCCGCCCGGAGATGCTGCGCGACGGGACCGACGGGCTTATCGTCGGTTGCGGGATAATCCTGCGCGAAGCACTCGACGCCGCGCTCGACCTGGTGAACGAAGAACTGCTCAACCTCGCGGTAGTCGATTTACGCTGTTTGAAGCCGCTCGATACCGAAACCTTGCGCGAATTTTCGCAGCGATTCTCCAAGTGGCTAACTATCGAAGAGAATACCCTTGAGGGCGGTATGGGCTCGGCCTTGATCGAGCATATCACCGACCATCAACTTCCGATAGAGATTTGCCGGATGGGGCTGCCCGACAAGTTCATTGCACACGGTGACCGCGCCAGTCTCCTGCGCGATACCGGAATCGACCGGGCGGCGATTCGTAAAACAGCGCTCGGCTTCTTTGCCCGGCGGACGGTTCGTCCACGACGCCGGGTCGGACTATTCCGGCTATAGGGCGAGATCGTGCGCCTCGGAATCATCGCCAATACCGGCAAACCGCGGATACGGGAGTTCGTTGAGCCGTTCCTGAGACGGCAGCATGCCGCTGGAATATCCTGTCGGGTGGCCTCCGATCTAACCGGCTTGATAGGCGATACCGGTTGCGAGATCGTCCCTCCTGAAATGGTCGCCGAAGGCGTCGATTACGTCCTCTCTTTCGGTGGCGACGGCACCTTCCTGCAGACCGCCCGCCTTGTCGCACCGGCTGGCAAGCCGATCATCGGCGTCAATCTCGGCGGCTTCGGTTATCTGGCGGAAGTCAATATCGACGAAATCGACGCCCGCCTCGACGATCTGAAAACGGGTCGTTACCGGGAGCAGGAGCGGATGATGCTGGAGGCGGTCGGTGAAGGCATCGAGCCGGTTATTGCGCTGAACGACATCGTGATCGACAAGGGAGCGTTCACCCGAACGATCCGGCTTGAGACGCGCGTCGATGGCGAATTTCTTAACGAGTTTTATTCCGACGGCCTGATCATCGCAACGCCGACTGGTTCGACCGGCTATTCGCTCTCGGTTGGAGGCCCTATCGTAGAGCCGCGACTCGACGCGATTATCGTCAACCCCATATCACCGCATATGTTAGCCAATCGGCCGCTGTTGCTCTCGCCTGACCGTCGAATCGAAATTGCCGCCTACAGCGAGCAGGGTTGGTTCAGCCTTTCGGCCGATGGACGTAAAATAGCCGATCTACCTTCGGGAGCGACCATCCGCATCAGGCGCAGCCCGTTCGTGACCCGGGTCGTCACCTTCCGTGCTCCGACATTTTTCACTCTTCTGCGCAATAAATTGCACTGGCGTAACCGGCATAACGGCGAAGACAATAAACTTGAAAAGGTTCACGCGGGATGAGCCTATTCAACCGTATTCGAGCCGGGCTGATGCGCACTCGTGAAGCAGCCACCGAGCGCCTATCGGTGCTCTTTCGCCGCAACCAGTGGGACCCGGATGCTTTGGAAGAGGTTGAGGAACTGCTCCTGACGGCTGACCTTGGGGTCGCTGCAACCGATCGCCTGATGGAGATACTAAGGCAAGCCGGTCGTGACGTAAGTAGTCGTTTAGGCGATCCTGCGGCTCGCGTCAAAGAGGCCTTGGCCGAAATCCTCAATGGGCTTCCACCCTCTCCCAAGGTCGATGCCAAGCCCTATGTTATTCTCCTGGTAGGTGTCAACGGCACTGGCAAGACGACGACTGCCGGCAAACTTGCGCATCATTTTGCGCAGCAGGGCTTAAGATGTGCGATAGCCGCTGCCGATACGTTTCGAGCCGCCGCGATCGAGCAGTTGGAGGTATGGGCAAAGCGCGGCGGAGCAAGGCTTATAAGCCAGGCGCCGGGGGCGGATCCGGCGGCGGTGGCTTTCGATGCCTACAGTTCGTGTCGAGCGCAGGGCGATGACGTGTTGATTGTCGATACCGCCGGACGGTTGCAGGCGCGGCAGAATTTAATGGACGAATTGGCCAAAATTCGGCGCGTTCTGGGGCGGCTCGACCCGTCCTCGCCTCATGAGACGCTGCTGGTTCTGGATGCTACCACCGGACAGAACGGCCTGTCACAAGCGCGGGGATTCCTCGCTTCGGCGGGCGCTACCGGACTAATCGTCACCAAGTTGGATGGAACTGCCCGCGGCGGTATCGTTGTTCCAATCCGACAGGAGTTGGGACTGCCTATTACTTATCTTGGATTGGGGGAGGGCATCTCCGATCTGCAGTTGTTTGATGCCAAAGTCTATGTCGATGCGCTGCTGGCTGAATAATTCTATGATGAAGATGACCCACGGTATTTTGACGGCAATAGCCGTATTATCGTTGACTTCGGCAGCGACCGCCCAATCCTACCGCAGCGAAGGTGATCTCGGACAGCCGCTCTTCGAAGCGGCTGCTTATCGCCGCCTCAGCACCGATTCCGACACGCCGCGAGTCGATGTCGTAGTCGAGACCCCGCACGATATGCTGCAGTTTGTCCGCAAGGACGGTGGCTTCAGCGCTTCGGTCGAGGTCAATCTCTCGATATATTCCGACAAGCGCCAAGTTATTCGACTGGTGAAGAACGCTTCGACCACGGTGGAGGCTTTTCAAAACACCAATACCCGGCGTGAGTTCCTCACCGTGCCCTTCACAATGAATCTGAACGAAGGGGTTTATCAGGCGAAAATACTGCTATATGACCGGGAGTCGGGGCGAAGGGAGTTGATCGAGCGGGAATTCACGGTATCAAGATCGCCCAACGGATTCGACCTGTCGGATGTTCTTCCGGCGCGTTCGGGGCAACTCGATGCGGAAAGCGGCCTTCCTGCAGAGCCTGCCGTAGCCGGAGTTGTCCCCGACAGCACCGGCCGGATTCATTTCTTCGTCGATGTCCAACGCCGCGACCCGTCGCAGATCGTAGCACTGCATCTGACCTTGCTCGACAGCGACGGCAACGAACGTTCCCGGGACAGCCTCTCCCTGGTCGGAGGAGCAAACCAATCGACCCAATCCTTCTCCATCGATTGCAGCGGTCTCTCTTTGGGGCGGTATCACCTGATTCTGCGCGGCGAGTCGGGCGAGCAACAGGTTGTGCGGAAAGTCGAATTCAGGATCAATGCCTTCGACCTCCCGGGCACCATAAGCAGTCTTGAGTCGGCTATTCAGCAGTTGCGCTATATTGCCACCGATGCTGAGATCGAGGCGCTTCGGTCGGGATTTCCGTCTCAACGTGAAGAGGCATTCCTTAGGTTTTGGAGAGACATCTATCCAGCGGACGGCGAGTCTGCTCCTGGCCGGATGCGGGAATACTACAGCCGTGTCGCCTATACCAATCTGCACTACAGCACCGCACGAGCGGGCTGGGAGAGCGACCGCGGCCGAATCTACATCATTTACGGCAGTCCATCAGAGATCGAGCGACCCAACAACGACCATCCTGATCCTCCGGTCGAGATATGGTACTATCACCACCTCGGCAAGCGATTTGTCTTTCGAGATGACTACGGCTTCGGCGATTACCGGCTCGCATCGCCGGTTTGGTAGCAGTGTCGCCAACAGCTAGCCTACCCCGTCCCAGCCGGTGGCCTAAGGCTCTAAAGGCTGGCGACCGGATCGGCATCGTCTCACCGGCCGGGCCGGCGGATGCGGAATATGTGAGGCACGGCAAGGCGATTCTTGAGTCGTGGGGCTACGAGGTCGAGATTGCACCTCACGCGCTTGATCGGGAGGATTACCTTGCAGGAAGCGACGCCGAACGTCGGGGCGATCTTGTCGAAGCATTGTGCAGTGACCGGTTCGACGCGCTCATCTGTTCGCGTGGCGGTTATGGATCGTTGCGTCTGTTGCGGGATCTTCCTTGGGACGACCTTGCAGCAAGTCCCCCCAAGGCTTTTGTCGGATTCAGTGATATCGGCGGACTTCAACTGAATCTCTGGCATCGTGCCGGGTGGATAACCTATTCCGGCTTGCAGGCAGCGCACGGTTTGGGGGAGGGCAGCGCCACAGAACGCTCGGCAGCCCATTTTCGAGGCTGGCTTGATGGCTCCGGGCGGCGGTTTGGCTGGCCCGGGGAGTCCGAGGTCATATTGGGTGGAGACAACGTAGTTGGAACCGTTGAAGGTCCGATGGTCCCAGTCTGCCTCAGCATACTCGCTGCGTTGGCAGGAACGCCCTGGATGCCAGATTTGACCGAATCCATAGTGGTTCTCGAAGAAACTGGTGAAGCACCTTACCGGATCGACCGTATGATCTGGCAACTGAGAGACAGCGGCGCTTTGGATAAACTAAGAGCGTTGGTATTGGGCTGTTTCCTTTGGCAGGGACGAGACATCGCCGAAGATGCGCGGCGCATCGTTTGCGAACACTTCCCAAGTCTGCCAGTCTATTCTGGCCTTCCTTATGGGCATCGGGGCGACAGGTTCACATTGCCGGTGGGTGCAACTGTCCAGATTTCGGAGGGCAGAATGACGCTTGTCGGGGATGCCGTTTGAATCTGGCGGTCTTTCTGTCGGGGCGGGGGAGTAACTTCGAAGCGATCCTCGAAGCAATTGATAAGGGAACGCTCGCGGCATCGGTCTGCCTGGTAGTAACCCATAATCCGTCTGCACTGGGTGCACGAACAGCATTATCGCGCGGAATCCCGGTTGTCTTGCTTCAGCGCGAGAGTTTTCCCGACGGCGGGTCGTTTGCGACTGCGATGATCGCCGCTCTGCAGCGGCATTCTGTAGATTGGATAGTGCTTGCCGGTTACATGAAAATGGTCCCTCCGGCGGTGGTCAAAGCCTTTCCCGGCCAGATCGTCAATATCCACCCGGCGCTGCTGCCTAAGTTCGGTGGGAAGGGGATGTTCGGGCACCACGTCCATCAGGCGGTCCTGGACGCCGGAGAGACCGTAACCGGCGTTACGATTCACTTTGTGGACGAGATCTACGATCATGGCTTGGTAATCGCCCAGGAAACCGTGCCGGTGCTGCCGGGCGACACGGCCGCTACCCTTGGCGCGCGGGTACTGGAAATGGAACATCTTATCTATCCACGAATTCTGGCCAAAATTGCGGGCGAGTATCATAGTCGACAATGATGAACTTTGAGTCCCTTCCGCCGACCGGCGATGTCCGGATCCGGCGCGCTTTGCTTTCGTGTTTTCGCAAGGACGAAGCCATTTCCCTGGCGCAGCAACTTCACGTCCTGGGTGTTTCCCTTGTCGCCAGCGGCGGAACGGCCGATGCTATAGCCAAAGCCGGCCTTCCGGTTGAACGGACGGACCGTTGGACGGGTTTCGACGACCTTCTGGCCGGCCGGGTCAAAACCCTCCATCCGACACTTTATGCCGGAGTCCTTGCACGTGCTGGTTCAGCGTCGGATGACGAAGATCTTAGGCGGCATCAAATCGACCCGTTCGACTTGATTGCAATCGATCTCTATCCCTTCGAGCGAACCAGTGAACAGCGCACCGGTGAAGCCGCAACGATCGAACTGATCGACGTCGGCGGTGTGTCACTTATCCGGGCTGCAGCCAAGAACTTCGACCGGGTGACGGTGCTCTGCCGGGCTGAAGTCTTTGGGCCTTTTAGTGAACTGATTGCCGCTTCGGAGGGAATCATTGGACGCGCCGAGCGCCGCCGCCTGGCGGCTCTGGCTCTGCAGTGGACATCGTTCTACGACGGATGCATTGCGGGCTGGTTGGAGAATGACGACTCTGGATTCCCAGGTCACTTCGGGCTGCCTTTGATGTCAGACCTTGACTTGCGGTATGGCGAGAATCCGCATCAGAAGGCACAGTTTTATCGCCTCGGCGGTCAGGGCGCAACTGGTGTAGCCGGAGTCGAGGTGCTTGGCGGCAAACAATTATCATTCAACAACTTACTCGATCTTGACATCGCTCTCCGGTTACCTCGCGAGTTTGAGCGCCCGACGGTAGCGATCTTGAAGCACACGACTCCCTGCGGTATTGGACAAGGTGCGACAGCAGCCGAAGCCTGCAAGATGGCGCGCTCCACCGATCCGGTCTCGGCATTTGGCGGAATAGCCGGCTTCAACTGTCCGGTCGATGAAGAGGCTGCGAAAGTCCTGCGCGAGGGCTTTATGGAGGTCGTCGCTGCGCCCGATTATACAGAAATCGCGCTGAAGGAGTTGCGCAAGTCGAAGAACCTCCGTATCATTCGTCTGTCGGGATTGCCTCCAGCCGGGCGGATAGATATGCGCACCGTCTGGGGCGGGGTTTTAATGCAGGAGGATGACTTCGGTTTTCCCGAACTGGAAGAAGCCAAAGTTGTCACCCGGCTTCAGCCCGATCCGGCGCAGTGGGAAGCGCTCCGGTTCGCCTGGAAATCGGTCCGCTACGTGAAGTCCAATGCGATCCTCCTTGCCGATGGAGATCGGACGCTTGGAATCGGCGCCGGTCAAATGTCCCGCGTCGATGCGGCGCACATCGCCATTTGGAAAGCAGGCCAGTCCGGGCTTGCGCTTGATGGGTGCGTTGCCGCCTCCGATGCCTTTTTCCCCTTCCGGGATGGCATAGATCTGCTCATCGATGCCGGTGTAAAGGTGGTCGTGCAGCCGGGAGGGTCTATGCGCGATGCCGAGGTGATTGCCGCGGCCGACGAGCGCGGTATCGCTATGGTCTTTACCGGACGACGGCACTTTCGGCATTGAGGTCGTTTCGATTAGGTTGTCCAACTGGATGCCACTCTGAGCGCAGAGGTGCATCTCTCGCGGGATTGTATCCTTAGGTGTTTGGATCGGCATATTAACGGCAGAACGGATTACATTTGCCAGCATTCACTTCTATCATCACCAGCGACATCGCAATAGACCTCGGAACAGCCAATACCCTGGTCTATCTAAAGGGGCTTGGCATTGCCGTCCGGGAGCCTTCGGTTGTCGCCGTCACACGTCGCGACCGCAAGGTGCTCGCCATCGGAACCAAGGCGTGGGAGATGATGGGCAAGGCGCATGGCGATATCGAAGTGATTCGTCCGATGCGGGACGGTGTGATCGACGACGACGAAGTCGCAGAGATCATGATCCGTTCCTTTCTGCGTCGGGTGCAGCACAGCAAACTGATGCGCCCTCGGGTGATCGTCGGGGTGCCGTCGGGCGTTACAAAGTCCGAAAAGCGGGTCATTCGCGACTCGGCGGAGTATGCCGGAGCGCGGGAAGTGCACCTGATCGCCGAGCCGATGGCCGCGGCGCTGGGTGCTCAACTTCCGGTCAAGGAGCCGGTCGGCTCGATGATCGTCGATATAGGTGGTGGGACGACCGAAATCGCCGTGATATCGCTCTCTGGTATCGTTACGATGCACTCGATCCGCACCGCCGGGGACGAGATGAACGAAGCCATTGCCAAATACATTCGCACCCAGCACAACCTTTTGGTCGGCGACCGAATGTCGGAGTGGCTCAAGTGGATGCTTGGCTCGGCGGCGGAGCTCCCCACCGAGATTGTGCTTCATGCCAAAGGTCGGGACCTTGTCTCCGGGATGCCGAAGGAGAAGGAGATCACTTCAGAGGAGATACGCCGGGCGCTGCAGGAGCCGGTTTCGCAAATCGTCCTGGCAGTCAAGGAAGCCCTCGAAAAGACCCCGCCTGAACTGGCAGCTGACATCCGCGATCGGGGGATCATACTGACCGGCGGCGGATCACTACTGAAACGGCTCGACCAACATCTCCGCGACGAGACCAACCTCCCTGTCAACCGTGCCGATGAGCCACTCACTTGCGTGGTGCGCGGCATCGGCAAGGTTCTCGACGACTTCGACTATTATCAGGACCTTCTGCTGACCAGCAATTGATGCTGACGGTATGACCCTGCTCGCAAAGCGCTTCGGACCCTGGCTGCTGGTGTCGCTGCTCTCGATCTTGATCTTCATTCGAGATCAAGTATCGGGTGAGAGCGAAATGCGGCGTAGTCTCTCAGACGCCGTGGCTATCAGTGGCGCGCCGTTGAACGGAATTGCCCGAATGGTCGGACTTTGGGCTGAAAACCGTCTGCTGCGGCAGCAACTTACGCAACTTGCCTTCGAAGCAACCCAGATAGAGGATATCCGTCGGGAAAACGAACGCCTTCGCGCGCTTCTTGACTTTCGCCAACGTTCGCAATTCGATTTGGTACCGGCATTGGTGGTCGGCGCGACGAGCGATGCCGGCATCGTCGGAATCATCATCGATCGGGGGGCGGAGCAGGGATTACGGCAAAATATGGCCGTCGTTTCGGCTCATGGACTGGTCGGTCGCATCTACCGAATGTCCGGGTCGAGTGCTACAGTTCAACTGGTGAGCGACCCGAAGTTCGGGGTTGCAGCCCGGCTTGCCAGTGGCGGTGTCGGCGGGATACTGCATGCGCTCGGATCGGGCCGTCTTCGTCTCGACGGTGTTCCCCTCTCTGCGGAACCGGCCGCCGGGGATTCAGTCATCACCTCGGGTGCCGGAGGCATCTTTCCGCCCGGCTTGATGATTGGTCATGCGGTATCTGTCCGACCTTCACCCGAAGGCTGGCTAATGAACATTGAAGTAGAGCCTACCGTCGATTATAGCCGTGTCGGTGAGGTCTTTGTCGTCCGGCAGACCTCTCCTTGACCACCTTCCTTCTGGTTGCACTGGGCGGCGCAGGTATTCTAATTGCGCACATTGCCCTATCCCATCTCATTACGATTGCCGGGGCGCGTCCCGATATCCTGCTCATTTACATCCTTTGGGCGACGCTTCGCTACGGGCGTTGGACCGGGCTTTGGCTCGGGTTCTTTTTGGGACTATCCCAGGATGCGCTGTCGCTGGGGCCGTTGGGGATAATGGCATTCCTGAAGAGCAACCTTGCGTTTTGGCTGGCGGTTTGGCTGGAAGGTCGGGCCGGGACGATTAGCAGCGGATGGTGGATGACCTTCGTCGCCCTGACATCGCTCCTTCAGTTCACCCTTGCCGGGCTGTTTGCGGGTGTGCCCGACTACGCCGTCTATTTCCTTTGGACGGCAATCCCGGCGATGCTTTACACAGTGCTCGCCGGGCTGATATGGGCGCTTGCACCGCTGGGGCCTCGGCCGGTTGGGCCTCCCGGATTGAGCGGTCGTGGACGGCGGCTCAAACGATGAGTGCGGCGTGAAAAGACCCTCTCATATTTGGTGGAGCGAGCGACGCTATCTCTTCTACGTGGTGTTTATAGCGCTTCTCCTGGTCGGCATAGAGATTCGGCTCTTCCAAATGCAGGTGGTAAGCCGCCCAGACTTTTTGAAGCAGGCTGCAGCCAACCGCCTGCGAGCCGATGTTATAGAACCACCACGAGGACGCATATTCGACCGCAACGGTGCCCTTTTGGTCGATAATCGGCCGATCTACACCGTCTATGCTCTGCCCTGGACGATCCGCCGCAATCCCCATACGATCGAACTTCTTTCGAGCGATCTCGGCCTTGAGCCGGCCGTGCTGGAGCGTCGAATCAGTCAGCGTGGGTGGACGACCTTTCAGCCTGCCCCGGTGATGCGCGACATCCCGCTGCATTTGTTAGCCCGACTCGAAGCCAACAAAATCGATCTGCCGGGCATCACCTTTCAGTCCGAAGCCAAACGCAATTACCCGATCCCCGGAGCGGCGCACTTCCTCGGCTATGTCGGGGAGCGACCTCCCGATGCGAAGAAGGAGAAGGGGCGCTTTGGATTGATTGGCCGGCGAGGGCTTGAGAAAACTTATGAGGAATGGCTTGGCGGGACGCCCGGGGTGCGTTTTCTCGAAGTTGACTCCAACGGGCGGATATTGGGAGTCGTCGAGGACCCGCCTCCGGTTGCGCCTCAAGCCGGATGGGATTTGATCCTCAATATCGATGCCGGCTTGCAGCAACTGGCGGCCGAATTGCTGACCGACAAGACCGGTGCCGTCGTCGCACTCGATCCCCGCAACGGCGAGATCCTTACCTTGCTCAGCCTTCCGGACTATGACCCGGCTCTGTTCGCCGGAGTATTGCCACCTGAAATCTGGCGAGCGCTCGAAACCGATCCTGAATACCCGCTCCTGAACCGTGCCATACAGGGCCTCTACCCGCCTGGATCGACTTTCAAGATGGTCACCCTTGCTGCAGGGCTTGAAGCCGGTGTCGTAACCCCCGGATTTCACACCTCGTGCGGCGGCGGAATGCAAATCGGCAACCGTTACTTCAAGTGCTGGAATAAGAGCGGGCACGGGACACTCGATTGGGCCGGAGGGCTTCAGAAGTCGTGCGACGTCTTTTTTTATACTGTTGGTCTTCGGATCGGCGTCGATGCTATCAGCCGTTCGGCACTGCAACTTGCGTTGGGAAGCCGCACCGGGATCGACCTGGATGGTGAATTAAAAGGTCTGGCGCCGACTTCGACCTACCTAAGCCGCAGACACGGGACGAGCGGATGGAGCAAAGGTCTGGCTGCCAACATCGCCATCGGGCAGGGCGAGGTCCTCGCAACGCCGCTTCAACTGGCGGTTCATACCGGCGCCATAGCAACCGGGGTCATAGCCCGTCCGCATTTAGGGCGTGATTTGGTTCATCCGATCAGCGGCGAGATTCGTCCCATAGATCCGGTCTTGCGTCCGGTGAACATTTCTCCGATGATTTTGGCGAGATTGCGGGAAGCGATGCGGATGGTCGTCAACGAGCCTGGTGGAACCGCCGGTCGACAGAAGCGCCAGGACATCGTCATTGCCGGAAAGACCGGCACGGCTCAGAATCCTCACGGCAAGGATCATGCACTTTTCGTCGGTTTTGCTCCCTTCGACGATCCTGTCATTGCCTGCGCGGTCGTGGTCGAGCATGGCGAACACGGCTCGTCTGGCGCGGCTCCGATTGCCTGTCAATTGATGGAATGGCACATCCATAACCTCTACCCGGGGCCGAGGCCGGATAAATGGGTGACGGCGGTGCCGGGAACGCCATCTGCGCCGATCGATACGCTTGGACAAGTCCTGGATACCCCATCAGAGCCGGACGATGAGTGAACGCATCGGACGCAGCGGCAAAATCGCGCTCCTCGATCGCTGGCTCCTTATTGCGACCTTCCTCCTGACCGGCATCGGGCTGCTTCTGATCTACAGCGCGGATCACGCCCTTGGCAACTCGAGCCATTTCGACAAACAACTCCTCTTTGCTGGAGTCGGGCTCGGGCTGATGCTAATGTTGGCACTGACTCCGCTTCGACTTTACTATGTCTGGTCGGTGGCCTTCTACTTGCTAATGCTCGCCGCATTGCTCTTTGTCGATATCGCCGGAGATGAACACCTCGGTGCCCGGCGATGGCTTAGTATCGGAGGCTTTAGCCTGCAGCCATCCGAACCGGCAAAATTGGCAATGATCATCATGGCAGCGCGTCTATTGGGGCAGTTGCGGCACGATGAACTGGGCTGGAAGTCGCTGGTGCTGCTATTCGTTGTGATGTTTCCGCCGCTAATGCTGGTAATGGCTCAGCCAGATCTTGGCACTTCGACAGTATTCGTTGCAACCAGCGTTTCGATCCTCGGTTGGTCCGGGCTTCCGATGTGGTATTTTCTGGTCGCGGCGCTGCCCTTCATCTCGCTTTTTGCAGCGACATTGCCGTATATTTCACTACCTTTGGTGGCGGTCGGCTTTGCCCTGCTCTGGCGCAGTGGTATGAAGTGGGTAGGGACGATCCTGATGGTCGGGCTTTGCGTAGCCGCTGCCTTTGCGGCTCCGATGGCATGGAATAGGCTGGAGCCTTATCAACAGAAGCGGCTTACGACCTTTCTCGATCCCGAAGCCGATCCGCTCGGATCGGGCTACCAGGTGATCCAATCCAAGGTTGCCGTCGGGTCGGGTGGCATCTTTGGGAGCGGTTACCTAAAGGGGACGCAGACGCAGTTACGGTTTCTGCCCCAGCAGCATACCGACTTCATCTTCGCTTTGGCGGGAGAGGAGTTCGGACTTTTAGGGACGACGACGGTCATGCTGCTCATCCTGATTTACGGCTGGCGTGGTCTGAGGATCGCCTGGCGGGCGCGGACTCAGTTTGCTGCATTGGTGGCGGTTGGAATGACCGGGCTGGTTGCCTATCATGCGGTAATCAACATCGGGATGGCGCTTGGGATGCTGCCGGTAACCGGCCTCCCCCTGCCGTTTCTCAGTTATGGCGGGTCGTTTCTGCTCACATGTCTCGCTGCAACTGGAGTGTTGCTATCGGTTGGGGTGCATCGCAGAGAATGACAGTTGAATGCAGCATTATCGGTCAACAGGATGCTGCGAACATTCGAGGGGGGAGAGTTTTCCCAAAGGGGCAAGTCTAATGGTGAAACTGAAGCATCTTCCAGTATATAGTGGTCGTTGCGTGTTGTTGTTGCTCATGCCGCTCCTTGTGGTATCAGCCGGTTTGGCGGCTTTTCAGGATGACTACGATCGGGCTTTCAAAAAGTATCAGGCATCCCGGAGCAACTCGGACTACGAAAGCGCTGCTGCGGCTTTCGCCGCGCTATCGGCACGATCCGATGCCGGCAGTCTTCGTCCCAACTGTATCTATTGGGAGGGCGAGTGCTGGTATGGGGCTAAAGAGTATCTTCGAGCGCTGATGGCTTTTGAACGAACCTTGGTGACGCCGCAGTCAAACAAAGAGGAGGATGCTCGCTTCAAGGTCGCTGTTTGTCATGTAAAGTTGAACTGGAACGACAGCGCCAAAGTGGAACTGAGCCGGTTCTTGCGCGACTTTCCCGCCAGCCGCCATATAGCAGCGGTGCGCAGGGAACTCGACCGATTGACTGCGGAGAGCGGTGGGCGGTAATCGGGTGCGGTTTCTTGAAGGCGCGGTTATCAGGGTCGCCGGAGCCATATGCCTGATCGGCGTGAAGGTGCTGCTATTGACGGAAGGGCGCGCTGGATCGATTGAATCGAATTCTCCAGAGGTCATTCCACCATTTAGGTGGCCTCTTCAGACCGATCCGGGTCTCTCGGCGTCGTTCTGTGAGTTCCGTCCGGGGCACTTCCACGCCGGAATAGACATCAAGACCTGGGGCGCCCGGTCGGTGCCCTGTGTCGCCATTGCCGACGGCCGTATATCGCGAGTCAAGGTTCAGTCCACAGGCTACGGTAAGGCACTCTATCTGGCTTTACCCGACGGACGGATCGCCGCCTATGCACACTTGGACCGTTTTGCCGCCGGGATAGACGCCCGGGTGCGGGAGGTTCAGGAGCGAACCGGTGAGTTTGAGGTCGATCTCTTTTGGGAAGGCGACAGCGGCTATCCTGTCCGCGCCGGAGAGGTGATTGCACATAGCGGCGTCTCGGGAACGACCCATCCGCATCTTCACTTTGAGATGCGGAAAGGCTACAGTATCACCCGTAATCCTTTGCTGTCGGGATTTGCGATTGCCGACCAACGACCTCCGGTTCCGGTTGCTCTGGCTCTGACCCCACTTGACGCCGAATCGTCGGTCGAGGGGGATTACCAACCGAGGCTCTACTCGCGGCTCCTAAGGCGTCCCGACGGCATTTACGAACCGGGCGATCCCATCGGAGCGACCGGCCGCATCGGCATCTCGGTAGATGCTTACGACCAGACCGACAACGCCACCAACGAACTGGCGGTGCACCGGATTGAGTTGTATGTCGGGGGAGAGGTGTATTGGACGACCAGTTTCGATTGGTTCGACTACGCCGACTCCCGACAGATCGAATTGGAGCGGGACTATAGGCTTCAGCGGAGGGGTAAGGGGAGTTATCATCGACTATACCGGGCTGAGGGCAACCGCCTCCCATTAGGTCAAGGCGTTGGCATTATCGACGCCGGGTTCGGAGACGCCTTCCCGATCGACGTCGAGATCGTCTTCAGCGATGTCAACAGGAACCGATCGTCGTTGAAAATGCGGCTCGTAAGCGATCAGGTGGAAGACACCTCTAGGTCGGTCGGAGGCAAGTCACTCGTAACTCTAAATGGTAATGGTCAAGGGGCTCGGGAGCGTATCGGGATTGAAGTCTTCGATGGCTTCATTCGGCTCGCTGCGCCGCCGGGGGTGGCGCACTTCAAGATCAGAAACCTGGATCTGCAGATCCCGGCCATTTCCATTGGTGGGGGTGTCGCGGCGGCGTGGAAGCCGTTCGACGGGATGGACGGGGTAGCGACTATCGAGGCTGTCGATCACAAAGGTGTTGCCATCGGGAAGCGGGACTTTGAGGTGCGATGGGCGACTCCGGAAACTTCGTTACGACTACTGTCGGACGACTCTTTGGCTGTCGCCGAGTTCCTGCCTGGAACGGTTCATGACGGGACTCTTGTCCGGCTCGAGCGGGAGCAACTATTTGAAGACCCCGGATTCGTCGAAACGGTTGTCCGTCTCGAGCCACGCGATCAGGCTCTCGCCGGCCGATTGGCAGTCAAATTGCGACGCAGTGAAAACGGCACCACCGAACTAGGCTGGGGTGTCTATTACTTTCGCGATGGACGAGGCTGGGTCTTTCTGGGTGCAGAGACGGAAGGAGGTTTTCTGACCGCGCCGGCGACCAGCCTCGAGCGGTTTGCTTTGGTTCGTGATACGACCGCGCCGACAATTGCGATCTCTTCACCTTCGCATGAGAAGGGGATTGGACCGCAGCCGCAACTATCTGCTATGGTCAAGGACGAACTGTCAGGCATCGCTTATCGCGGCATCGAGGTGTATCTCGATGGCCGCAAAGTCCCTGCCGAATATGATCAACCCCGGGCTCGTATCTCTTATCGGCCACCTAAAGCGCTGGGTGCCGGTAAACATGAGTTAGTCATCGCCGTCAGTGACCGGTCTGGCAATCGGACCCGAAGGTCGATCGTATGGCAGATTCCCTGAATAGTTTCCTGACGGCAAAGGTAATCAAGCTGGTTTTAGGTAATCGCCGCGACTCACTCGCGGCATCTGGAATATCAATCCAAGTCGGAGCGGTTATGTATCTTGCCGACACCGAGAAGATGATCATCCACGATATGTCCTTCGTGCGCTACGAATGCCGCATAAAGAACATTCCGGATGATAAGCGGAAGAAGTTGTTCAGTCTCTCTTCGGTAAAACGGATGTGCGACAACGACCATGTTCCGAAGTTCAACGGCTGCCAGTATTGTCTGTCGGAATACCACACCTTTGACTTTACAAAACTGTTTCGCTGACGGTTGTATGACTATCTAAACGGACTGATCGACAACCTTGCCCTGGATCACCGAAGGGGCGCGGCGGAGATCGTCCGGGACATCATCGAACTCTTTGCATCCATCGCCGAATTGGGCCAGGAGGATGACGACGGTGCCGACCATCTATTGAAGCGGGGTGTCAAGCGGCTGGCGCGCGGTCAGCCGACGATGGCTCCGGTGCTCAATTTGCTTAATCGGACGGCAACGGCTTTCGAAGCATCTAATGGAGATTGGGAGGCGTTTGGACAGAGCATTTCGCACCTTGCCGCCCGACGCAGCCGGCTCACCGAGAAGATGCTTGAACGGCTGGGCGAACTGCCCCCGGCACAAGGCAAACTAATCGCCTATTCCAACAGTTCGACTGTGACGCAGATGATCGAGGAGTGCTCGAAACTCGGCTGGCCGCAGATGGTTTATTGTGGCGAAGGCAGGCCCGTAAACGAAGGTCTGTTTCTGGCACGCAAGTTGACTGGAGCTGGCATCCCGATCACGCTTTTCACCGATGCGGCATTGATGTCGCGGGTAACGGAAGCCGATGCGGTCTGGGTGGGAGGTGATTCGATATCGAGTCAAGGGCTTGTCAATAAGGTAGGCAGTCTGGCATTGGCGATGCTCTGCCGGGCGGTCGGCATTCCATTCATCTCGCTTGTCAGCAGCGACAAGTTTCTCTCGCCCGGTATGCGCCCCTACCTCAGATGCCTGCCGCAGAATCCCCGCGAGATCGCCGAAGACGAAGCCGACACCCTCAACGTCGTGAATGAATACTACGAGGAAGTGCCGCTTGACCTGGTGTCGGGCATCTTCTGCGATCTCGGCTTCTGTCCACCGGAGAGATTGGTGGGCGAAATCGAAGCTGAGCCGGTCAGCCCGCTCTTTGCGTCGCTTGCCGGTGCATCGTCTTGAAAGTTCTGTATGTGGCCCCGGAGAATGTTTCCGGCGGCTTCGGACTCTTCGTCAAGGGGCACAAAGCGCGCGGCAATGAAGCGCGCTTTTTGCTTTTCTACCGCACAAAATACGCCTTCGAGGAGGATATATGCCTCGATCTGCATGCCATGCCGACGGCGTGGTGGATTGCGAGGTTGGGACCTTGGTTGAAGGCGAAGCATAGCGTGCCCCGTCTGGAGACCCCGGCGCGACCTCCGATCTGGCAGCCCGGAGGCTGGCTCGAGCCGTTCTTCCAGAAGTGGCGGGACCAGATAAACAACCCAAAGATCCAGCGGGCTATCGCGCGGCATGGTCTGAACGACTTCGACATCTATCACTTCGAGCAAGGTGTCGATCCCTATCGCGACGGACGGTGGGCAGGCGAACTGGCTGCTCGCGACAAAGCGATCGTCTGTTTCTATCACGGCACCGACCTGCGCGATAGGGGGTTGATCGAAGCCGTCCACCGACACTCCCGCCTCAATCTCACCTCTGAGATTGACCTCCTCAGTTATCTTCCCGGGATGAAATATCTCTACTTGCCTATCGAAGTCGATAGGATGCCCCGGCGCATCAGGTCTGAGGACGGCCGTATCCGCATCGGGCACGCCGCGCGCAACAACCTGAAGGGCAGCGACATCATCGCCGCTGCAGTGCAACGGTTGGCACGCCGCTACCCGGTCGATTGGGTGATGATGCAAGGCTTGCCTCACACAGAGGCGCTTCGGATCAAAGCCGACTGCGATATCTACGTCGATCAAATCACCGACCGGGGCGGCTGGGGCTATGGCATGAGTTCGATTGAGTCGCTCGCGATGGGCATTCCGACGGTAACCAGGATCAGCGTAGAGACCGCCGCCTTCCTCGGCAGCCATCCCTTCTTCGATGCTAACGAAGCTAATATCGGGTCGGCGCTCGAGCGTCTCATCAACGAGCCGGAACTGAGGCAGGAGGCGGGTGCGTCCGGTTTGGAGTGGGTTCGCAAGCGGCATAGCCTCGACGCGGTGATGGAGGCGCTCTACGGCTACTATCGCGAAGCGGGGCTGATCTGAAGATCGTCTATTACCTGCCCAATCTGCATTTTGGGGGAGGCGCCAGGACGGCCCTTGAACTGGGCCGGCGACTGGTGCAGCGGGGGCATAAGGTAACGCTCGTAATACCGCGAGGCCGGCAACGGATGCCGGTGCCGGAAGGCATCTCGGTCGTCGAGAGCGGCCCTCAAATTGGGAATCCCTTGATTGCGGCATTAGTCTCTCCACTATTCTTCCTCGCAGCGAGGCTTGAGGCAGATGTCTTTATCGGCTCGATGCCGACTTTAGCGCTTGTTGCATATATGAAAGGCTGGTTGTCCGGCCGTCCGGCAGTGAACTACGTCCTGGGCGATGACCTAAACTTCTTCGATGACGGAACGCTGCTACGGTCGCGGCTACTTCGTCGCCTTTACCGTCAAGTGGCGCTTTTCAGCCTTGGGAAGACGACAATAGTCGTCAATTCGCATTGGACAGCGACACGGGTGGTAGCCGCGGTAGGAAGACGCCCGATTGCCATTGTCCCCGGAGGGTATGATCTACAATCGTTCTACCTGGTAACGGACCATGCGGACGAGTCCGGCGTCATTAACATTCTAACCATCGGTCGCAGGATGCGCAGCAAGGGACTGCCCGACTTACTGACCGCATTAAAAGTCGTTCAGTCTGATGGTGTAGCCTTCCGTTTGACCGTCGCGACGAACGAAAACCTTACGATTGACAAACCCGGATTTGCCTGCGAAGTCGTCCGACCAGCCGACGATGCCGAATTGGCGGACCTCTACCGTCGCGCAGACATTTTCGTCCATCCCTCATGGGCAGAGGGCTTTGGGCTGCCTCCGCTTGAAGCGCTGGCAACAGGAGTTGCGGTCGTGGCGACCGACTCGGGCGGCATCAGGGAGTTTCTGAGAGATGAGGTGAACGCGCTGATCGTCCCGCCGCGTGAACCGCAAACGATAGCCGATGCGATTATACGGCTGGCACGTGACAGGGACCTCCGCGCGAGACTTGCGTCCGGCGGAATTGATACCCGGGATCGGTTCACTTGGGATCATAGCGCCGACGCGTTGGAGGCTGTGCTTGATAAGATCGTCCGGGAGCACCATGCTACCTGACGAAGTTTCGATCGTTACGCCGACGTTTAACCAATTGCCGTTTCTGAAACAGTATATTGCTTCACTGGAACGGCAGTTGCCGGATCCGGCAGCCTTCGAGGTGGTGATTGTGAATGACGGCTCGACCGACGGGACAGGCGACTATCTCGACGCCTATCAGGGGCCGCTGCGATTAGAAGTCATTCATCTTAAAGAAAATCAGGGCCGTAGTTCGGCGCGCAATAGGGGTATAGAAGCCACGTCCGGCAGGTTGATTCTCTTCCTTGATGGAGATGTTGTAACGCCGAATGATCTGGTGCAGGGTCACAGCGAACGTCATACCGGCAAGCAGGAAGCCCTCCTGGGACGTATTATTTATAGGAAGCAGGGGCAAACGAGAGCCTGGACACGATTTCTTGAGAGGCGGGGCGCAGTTCGGCTGCCGCCGGGGCGTGAGATTCCCGGCCATCACTTCCTGACGATTCACTCCTCTGTCCCCCGCGATCTCCTGGTTAAGTGCGGCGGATTCGACGAAAGTTTAGCCATTTATGGCGAGGATATCGATTTGGGATTCCGGCTGCGCAAGGTGGGTGTTAGATTGAGTTTTGCGCCCGAGTTGGAAGTTTTGCATTTGCATGTCCGGACGCTTGAGGAGTCGCTCAAAGTGGCGGAGAGTTTTGGGCGAACGACGCTACCGCAACTTATGATCCGCTATCCAGAAATGAGTGAGTTGATGAAGTTCGAGCGGATAACTGTTGATGGCTGGAGCGGACGGTGGCGGAGGGCGGCGCTCAGCAGGGGGATTTATCGAACCGCACTTGGCCTAACAAAAGCGTTAGGGACTATCGGCGCACCGCCGGTGCTTTACAGTTATCTCCTATATTATCATTACTATCAGGGTTTTCAACAGAGGGATCGAACGCGGTGGCCATAATCCTGGATGGGAAGAGTCTATCCGCAACTTTGCGGATTAGACTCAAGAAGGTTTTGGAAGAGGGACGCGCCGCTGGAAAGCCGCTGCCATTCTTCGTCGCAATGCAAGTAGGGGATGACCTGCCTTCGACGGTCTATATCCGGGCCAAGGAGAAAGCCTGTGAGGAGATGGGGATCGGCTTCCGTCATCATAAGTTGCCCGCCGAGACCTCCATGGAGGACTTACGCCGCGCGGTGCGGGATGTAAATGAGGACGACTCGGTACATGGCTTGATCGTTCAAAGCCCGCTGCCGGGTCACCTCGAAGAGATCGAGGTTCAGCGGATGGTGTCGCCACTCAAGGACGTCGATTGCTTTCACCCCGAAAACGTAGGCCTCCTTTATATTGGCAAGCCACGTTTTCAGCCCTGCACTGCAGCCGGGGTGGTTGAGTTGCTTCTTGCTTATGGCGTCGAACCGGCCGGGAAACGGGTGGTTATCATCGGCCGGTCGGTTATTGTAGGCCGTCCGCTCGCCGTTATGATGATGTTGAAGGCGCGCGGCGGCGATGCGACCGTCACGGTCTGTCATTCCCGGACGCCCGACCTGCCGGCGGTCTGCCGGGAAGGTGACATCCTGATCCCCGCAATCGGCAAGGCGGAGTTGATACGGGGCGATTGGGTCAAGGAAGGTGTGGTAGTGGTCGATGTTGGCATCAACCGGCTGCCCGACTCGAGCCAGAAGCGCGGCTACCGTATCGTTGGCGATGTCGCCTTTACCGAAGTCGAGCCGCGATCGTCGGCAATTGCTCCGGTGCCCGGCGGTGTCGGGCCGATGACGGTGGCAATCTTGATGAGCAATGTGATGCGCGCAGCAGGCTACGATGTCAACCCCGCCTTCGAGCAGTGACATGTTGCAGGCAGGCGAATTTGCGTGATTCCGCAAATAGAGCGATTGTCCTATTGATTGCTCAAGAGGAAATCGTTAGATTGCAATGATAGGCACTCTTCCGGTCGAATAGTCAGGAAGGCATATGACCGAACGGGTCAGGCTCATTGGGCTGCTGCTGTTGGCAGCAGCCGTCATCAGCGGTTGCGGCGGAACCAAGCCGGGCGTCAAGGCGACGTCTGAGGATGCCGGCCCGCAGTATCAGATCGGCGTAGTCGTTGCTCAAGACGGCGATCCGGTGCAACTCACCAGCGGCGAAGCCGACAATGGCCTGGCGGCTTTTCAGCCCGACGGCGCGGCAGTCGTCTTTACATCCAACCGGGACGGGCGGTGGCAGGTCTATCAGCACAGCCTCTCCGACGGGTCGGAATCGCGGCTGGTCGAGAGCGAAGCCAATGATGAGGCTCCACGCTGGCTGCCTGATGGCAGCGGACTGATATTCACCTCGGACCGCAGCGGCGGCGGAGATTATGCCAGGGATATTTATATACTCGACCCTACGACGGGCGAGACGCGGCAGTTGACTACAAGCAGTGGTGATGAGTGGGGTGCGACACCAATTGCGGGGGACTCCCGTTACCTCTACCTTGCCAGTACCGGCGCAGGAGGGGATGAAGACTTGTATCGGGAGCCGGTGTCGGTAATGATCTCCGGTCTCGATGGCTCGGGGGGCGAACCTGTAGTGGGGGGGGAAAAGGGCTTGGCATCACCGGTCATCGTCGATGAGACGACTATCCTCTGCCGGACCCGGGACGGGCATTTAGCACGGTTCAACCGGTCTGATGAGTCGCTGGTGCCGCTCCTTCCCGGTTCACTTCAGGTCGGGTCCCTGGCTTACAGCCAGGAAAAGGGTATTGCCGCATTGACCGTCAGCAAGAACGGGGAAGATTACCGACTCTGTCTTTTCAACCCGGCCACCTCGATGCTGCAAGATCTCGGCGATGCAACGAGCGATGCCCATCATCCGCAATTTTCGGTGGACGGTTCGATGGTCGTTTTCTCACGCCGCATCGAAGGTCATCATCAGTTATTCCTTCAGAAACTAACCCGGTAGTTGACTACCTCTGAGTTAATAGGGGAGTCGGGCATCCCAACGGTCACTTGGGCGATCTAACGGACGAACAACCTGCACTGAATGCACGAGCAACTTAGTCGTCGTTTCCAGGTCAAAGCACTGCGGAGAACGAAATCGGATGAGGCGAACCGGCAGGTGACGATTAGGTCCCGCCGGGAGGCTGTTAGTGCCGGTGACGCGCGATGATCGTCCTCATTCTGGTCCTCTTGGGACTGCTTGCCTACGGCGTGCTGGAGTATCGGGGTCATCAACGCCGTCTTCGAGCAATCCCCCTGCGCATCCACGTCAACGGGACGCGCGGCAAGTCTTCCGTAACCCGCCTGATTGCTGCCGGACTAAGAGCCGGTGGAATCAAGACAATGGCCAAGACGACCGGAACCCTGCCGAGGATCATCGATTTCGAGGGTCGGGAAGTTCCCATTGTCCGCGATCAGCGCGCCAACATTATCGAACAAGTCAAGATTCTCAAATACTTCGAGCGCCGCAAGCCGGAAGCGATGGTGATCGAATGCATGGCCGTGCTGCCGGAGTATCAATACATCTGCGAGAGGCAGATTATACGCTCGCACATCGGCGTCATCACCAACGCACGGCTCGACCATATCAATGAGATGGGGAAGTTCCGGGAGCAAATAGCCCGGTCGCTCGCCAACTCGGTGCCGGCTGGCAAGCCTGCCGGCGGGCCGTTCGTTCTGAAGGGCAAGCCCCTTCCCCCGATCCTCTTCACATCCGAGAAGACCAATTTCAGGGTTCTCAAAGAAGTAGCCGACTTTCAGGGCGTCGAGGCGCGACGGGTCGGCGGAGGCGGAATTACCGGAGACGAACTGCAGAGATTTGGGCATATCGAGCATCCGGCCAATGTCGGGCTGGCGCTTGCAGTCTGCGAATATGTCGGCATCGACCGGCAGACGGCTTTGGAAGGAATGTACCGGTCCGCGCCGGATGCCGGAGCGCTCAAAATCGCCCGTTGTCACGAGCGTGGCAAAGACCTTCTCTTCGTCAACGCAATGGCAGCAAATGATCCCGAATCGACGCTTGAAATCTACCACCAGATCGTCGAGCGGTTCGCGCCGCTCGGGACGTTTATCATCCTGCTCAACTCTCGAGCCGATCGACAGGATCGCAGCATCCAGTTGATTGAGATGTCCGCTGGTAATATCACTTTCGACAAAATGATCCTGACCGGGGAGAGTCTGAGCCGGTTTCTCTCCTTTCTCCCCCGATACAACATCCCCCGCGAGAAGGCGTTGGGGCTGGGATGGATTGCGCCGGAGAAGGTCTATGACCAACTCTTCGACATGGTTGAGGGAAGTCACGGGACCGTGCTGGCGATCGGCAACGTGGGGGCGGGGGGGCTCGATATCTTCAGGCATTTCTACAAGCATAGGAGGCAGGAGGCTTGATTGAGATAGCGGTCGGCATCGGGGTAGCCTTCAGCCTACTGTTTCATGAGGTGTTCGGCCTCGCAGCCGGGGGCATCGTGGTCCCCGGTTATATCGCAATGAATTTTCATCATCCCTGGCGGCTGGCGGGAACGCTCGTCGTAGCTCTTGCCGTCTGGGGATGCATACGTATCGTCAGCAATTTCGTCTTCGTCTATGGACGACGCCGGATGGTGCTGGCAGTGTTGCTGGGGTTCATTCTCGGCTATATATCGCGGCAGATGTTCGACGCCGGCGGCGGCGATATCCGGCTGGAGGCAATCGGCTACATCATTCCCGGTCTTATCGCCAACTGGATGGAACGGCAGGGGGTCTATAAGACGATCACAACAGTCCTGATGGGCGGTGCTGCAGTGCGGATACTGGTGATCCTGGTGACCGGCGGGGAGGTGATCGGAAATGTATAGGCCAACCATCAAATCGAACTTCTGGCTTGGCGCGTTGACGGTCGCGTTTCTGCTCCTCTATTGGTGGGCTGAGAGCAACTTCATTACGGTTAGGTCATCCAACTTTGAGGTGAAACTGACTGCCGCCCGGACTATGCTAAAGGCAATGGAAGCGCTGCAGTCCTACCGTCTCCCCCACCTTAGCCGTACCGCCGCGCGGGAGATCGCCGACCCGCTGGTCTTTACGCTGTTAGGTGAGAAAGACAGCCCTATCACCACCGATGAAGGCCGCATCGACGACAAGATCACAGCCCTCAATCCGAACTTCGCCGCCGCAATGGTCGATATGATCGCCTCGACCGGCGTTGAAAGAGGAGATACGGTAGCCGTGTTGTTGACCGGTTCTATTCCGGGCGCCAACATTGCGACCTACGCCGCTTGCCAGGCGCTGGGCATCGTGCCGGTGGCAATAACGTCGGTTGGGTCATCGTGGTGGGGTGCCAACTCGGCAGACTTCACCTGGCTCGATATGGAGCGAATCCTGAGCGAAAAGGGTGTTTTCCCCTTTCGTTCGATAGCCGCGTCGCTCGGTGGAGCCGACGACCAGGGCGGACTGCGGCTTTCCGATGCAGGCAAGGAGATGATCCTCGAAGCGATCCAACGCAATGAAATGACATTGATTCGCGAAGGGAGTTTAGCCTCCAACGTCTCGGCTCGAATCGCGCTTTTTGAACGCATCATGCCCTTGAATCGCTACCAGGCGGTGGTCAACATCGGCGGCGGCATTGCGGCAATCGGGCATCGTGAAAACGGGAAGTTGATTCCGTCCGGGGTGCATCGGTATCTCCCGGCGCGGAATTATCCGTCTCGGGGTGTGATTCACTCTTTCTCCGATCAGAGCGTTCCGGTGGCGCACGTCTATGATGTTGTAGCGGTGGCGCAATCCTATCATCTTCCGGTCTCGGCATTGCCTTTGCCGCATATTGGCACAGGGGATCTTTTTTCCAGTGAACGCTACAACCTGACCATTGCAGCCATTGCCGCAGTTACGATGCTGGCGTTACTGGCAGTAGTGAAATACCTCGACCGGCTGCACTACAAATGGCGCGAAGACGGGGTCGATCCCGACACCTTGGTTTAATCTTAGGTTTAATCTTAGGGGCCGTTCAATATATGTCGAAACCTATTATCGGCATCTTGGCGCTGGCTTTCGGCATTTTTGCGACGGCCCGTTCAGACGCGGCTTGGCTTTCAGTAGCGCCGATCGGTAACGGCCGCAACGCCGAGACGCTCAAGGTGAAAGAGAATTCGCTTTCCTATTGGCGTCTTGGTGACAAGACTCCGGTTCAGGTCATGGTAACTGGACCGACCTCGCTCAAAGTCATTACCCGGTCGTCGCTGGATAAAAAAAGCAGCCACCGGACCTACGGATTGAATGTCAGCCGCGAGGATGGTAAGAAATACCGTCTATCCCGGACCACCCGCTATATCAAGTCGGTTACCAATCCGAAGAATGCGGCTGAACGCATTGGGGAGAGCCGTTCGATCACATTCAAAGTGCCGGCCGGCGAGCATACCTACACCTTTATCGCTCCCAAGAGCGGCAAGAACACGGTCTATGCCAGGTTCTTCGTCGCCAACGGGACTGCCAAGAGCCCCGGCGAACCGTTGGTTTCGTTCAAGCCGGTCGGGACACCTGAGGAAGTGGCTATTCTGATCAAGGAAGAAGAGTACCACTATTACCGTGCCGGAGGCGGCAACGGGCTGGAACTTGACGTTATCGGACCGACCCGTATCAACGGCCTGGCAAGGCTCGAGTTCGATCATACGATGCGCGGCGAAAAGACCTTCCGGGTGCAGGTCAAGGAAGGTGCCCAACTGGTGCAAACGACGCCCTTTAAGAGCAAGCCATCGGCAGCCGCCTCCTACAAGGAGAAGAGCGTTAAGGTGCTATCGCGAGGTCACTCTTTCAAGATCGACGTCCCAGCCGGCCGGCATCGTTACCATATTTCGACTCCCGATCCCGGGGTGACAGTCCTGTTCCGGTTCTACATTCCCCGGAAAAGCCTCGGTAACGAACTGCCGGAAGCGAAGCGCAATGGTTCGGCGCTATTGCAGGGCCTGTTCAAGACGAAGGCCGGATGATTTTTCGCTCAGTTGCAATTGCGACTCTAATTGCGGCTTCGGGCGCTGGTGCAATGCCACTGGGACCAGGAAGTGTGACGTTCGGCGCCGATTTGAAGCTGACCTACGACAGCAACCTGTTGCACTATTCGGATCGTGACTTCGACCGTTTCCTTGACGGCACCGAACCCTATCCTTCGACTTCTATCCGCAGCCTGGATGACTTGCGCACAGACTTTAAGATGAGTGCCGAATACCGTATCGACTGGGCGCGGCGTCGTACGACGCGGCTGCGGCTAACCGGCAATTTCGGCGCACACTACAGCAACCCGGTGAAGAACCTCGGTTGGGCAAGTTTCAACCTGCGGCAGGATATCGCTGCCATGCTGTTTGCTCAGGCAGGTTACTTCTACGAACCGCGCTACTACATTCGCGACTACCTCGACAGCCATACCGACTCTCGCCGGCGGTGTGATTTCGCGCTTTCGCAGTGGACCGGTTCGCTCACCTGGCGTCCAATGTGGAGCTATGAACTGACGGGCACACTTCGGGTCAAGGATTATGAATACAACCGCTATTTCACTGAATATGACGGCCGGGTGATCGAGAGTGGGTTGGGAGGGGTCTGGCGTCAAGGTGACTGGCGGTTTGAGACGGGTTACTCCTTTGCCGTTCATAACAACACCGGATTCAGCCGGGGCGACCGACTGCCCGAAGTGATCGAAAGTGAGGACTCAGAACTCGGCAACGCCGACTTCGAGGAGGATGGCTGGAACGTCTCGATGCGGCGCAGCCTGTTGATCTTTGCGTATGAAGGCGCATTGGAACTTGCAACCGATGTAGCGAGACGCGTCTATACGACTGACCGGTCCTCCTTCATCGACCCGATCCACTCGGAGCGAATAGACCGGATGGGGACAGTCTCTCTCGTCGGAACGCTTGATTATAGTCCGGAAGTGAACCTTGAAGCCGGACTCGGCCGGCAGTGGCGAAGCACCGAAGCCAACGACGAGCAAGCATCGCGCATCAAGAGTTTCGGAAGGTGGACGGTTTGGGCTGGTATAGGATATCGATTTGAGTAATTTGACGCACGATAGGCGGCCAACCCGGGTCTCTGGTGAGGACTCTTTGGGGCCCATAGCTCAGCGGTTAGAGCAGCGGACTCATAATCCGTCGGTCCCAGGTTCAAATCCTGGTGGGCCCACCCGAATGTTGCCGAACCGACATATTTCTATGATTATCAAGTATTTCCAATTCAATGGTCTGTTCGGCGGGCGAAATATGTCGCTTCGCCGCACACCCAATCAACTCGTGAAAAGCGCCCGGTGGACTCCGCCGCGCGCTTTTCTCATTTCAGAGGTATGGGAGGACATCCGTGCTTGATGATTTGAATCTCCTGGCCCGGTTGCAGGAGATCGACAATTCGTTGCAGGAACTGGTTGATGAGAAGGGCGATTTGCCCGACCAGTTGGCTTTGCTAAAGAAAGATCTGTCGCGGCTCGAAGACAGCATTGCCAAAGCCGAGGGGGAACTCTCGGCCAATGCTGCCAGACGGCAACAATTCGATCGGGGCGTCGAGGAGGCGAAGGAGCGTCTCAAGAAGTCGCAGGGGACGATCTTCAGCGTCAAGACGACCCGGGAATACGATGCCATATCGTCGGAGATAGAGCAAGCCAAGCATCAGATTGCGGACTTCGAACGGCAATTGCTCGAGTTGACCGGTAGCGAAGATGTTCTGAAGAGAGAGATCATTCAACTTCGTGACAAGTATGGCGTCGTTCTTGCAGAGAATGAGGAGCGCCGCCTCGAAATGCAGGAGCGAATGGGGCAGAGCGAGGGCGAGGAACTTACCCTTTCCCATGAGCGGGAGAAGATCGTCGTCCGCTTGAAGAGACCGGTCTATGCGCACTACGAACGGATCCGCAAGATCCGGGATGGGGTCGGAGTATCGCACCTTTCAGAAGGAGCCTGCAGTTATTGCTATTCGATGATTCCTCCCCAGCGTCAGGCAGAAGTGCGCCGAATGGACGATGTTATTCTCTGCGAAGTTTGCGGGTGTATAATGGTTTCGTAGAGGTTAAGGGCTGGTGAGGGTAAGGGGTTGTGAGGGGGGAGAATAATCGCCTTGTGATGACACTGGTTCACCAAACGTCTCCGGTGTAGCCGGATGATGATGATGTGGGTTAGAATTCGATAATTCTAAGCGGAGGCGGTCGGGCGGTCGCGTCGGCAAATAGCCGACGAGGAAAGTCCGGACTCCACAGGAGCGGGCGCTCGCCGCAAGGCGAGGTCTGACAGCCGGGAGGCTGTCGGAACAGAGAGCGCAACAGAAAACAGACCGTCCGCGACCCGCGGACAAGGGTGAAAAGGCGGGTTAAGAGCCCACCCGGATCCGGCGTGAGCCGGGTCTGATGCAAGCCTCGCCCGGAGCAAGACCGAGCAGTGGAGATGGTCAGCCCATGGGCTGACCAGCAAAGCGCTCCGCTTTGATTGATCCACGGGTAGGTCGCATGGACGACCCCGTCGTCCGTAGATGAATGACCGCTGAAACAGAATCCGGCTTATGAGCCGCCTCCGCTTCTCTTCCACTCCGGCCCTGAACGGCCGGTCAACATCGCTACTGCGTGTCGTTGCTTGAATCCCGATGGGAGGTCAGCGTCCCTGCCGACGCTGCAGCCATCGACCTATTAATGAAGGAGTTCCGCATTCCTCGTCCGGTAGCCCGGGTGTTGGTGAATCGCGGACTGGTCTCAACCGGCGAGGTCGAACGATTTCTCGCGCCGGGCCTGGCGCAACTTCACGATCCTTTTCTCCTGATAGATATGGAGAAGGCCGTCGAGCGAATCCTGCGCGCCATTCGGGAACAGGAGAACATCCTGATCTATGGCGACTACGATGTCGATGGGATCACCTCAGTTGCTCTGCTCTACCTCTTTCTGCGCGATATTGGGGGGGCTGTATCGTTCTACATCCCGGACCGTTCGACGGAAGGCTATGGACTTTCGATATCGGGTGTCGAAGAGGCGTCAAAGCGGAGTTGCAGCCTCATCATCACTGTGGACTGCGGCATCACTTCGATCGAGGAAGCGATTCACGCTCGGGCTGCCAACATTGACGTGATCATCTCCGACCACCATGTGCCGGGCGAAGCGATACCCGATGCTTATGCGGTCATCGATCCGAAGCGGTCTGACTGCCCTTATCCTTTCAAGGAACTTGCCGGTGTCGGGGTCGCTTACAAATTGGCACAGGGAATCGCCCACCGATTCGGACTCGATTCGTCTTATCTTGAGCGCTACCTCGATCTGGCTGCGATTGGCAGTGCGGCTGACATTGTCCCGCTGGTGGATGAGAATCGGGTGCTGGTTAAAACCGGCCTGGAGAAACTGAACAAGGACGGACTGGAAGGGGTTTTGACTCTGGTCGAGAGTGCCGGACTGCAAGCCGGCCGGGTCGATGTGGGACAGATCATTTACGGGCTTGCACCGCGAATTAATGCCGTCGGACGGCTCGGTCATGCACAACCGGCGGTGGAACTATTGATCACCCGCAATGCCGTGCAGGCCCGCCGGATGGCTGGAATCCTCGAAGATGAGAACCGGCAGCGCAAAGAGATCGACACCCGGACATTGAACGATGCGTTAGCCCGTATCGAAGGGGAATACGATCCCGAGCGCGATCGGGTAATTGTCCTTGCCTCCGAAGACTGGCATCCCGGAGTCATCGGCATTGTCGCTTCACGGATCATCGAACGCTACTTCCGGCCGACGGTCCTGATAACTATCGAAAACGGCATCGGCAAAGGATCGGCGCGTAGCATCCCAAACTTCGATCTCCACTCCGCACTCAAAGCCTGCTCGGACCTCTTTCTGCAGTTCGGAGGGCACAAGTATGCGGCAGGTCTGACCATCGAAGCGGAGCGAATTCCTGCGTTCCGAGCGCGGTTCAATGAAGTTGCCGGTTCGATATTGACGCCCGATGACCTGGTACCGCGAATCAAGATCGACGATCATCTTGCGCTGCACGAAATGAACCGCGATTTAGTGTCGATGCTGGAGAAGTTAGCCCCCTTCGGGCCGCGCAACAGCCGCCCCAGTTTCATATCCGAAGGCTTGGAGGTGGTTGGATACCCACGCATCGTAGGCACCAATCACCTTAAGTTCCGGGTGCGACAGAACGGCGTCGTCCTTGATGCGATAGCCTTTAACCAGGGCGAGAATGTCGAATGGATGGAGCCGGGCGGCATGGTCGATCTGGTCTATCACCTCGAGGAGAATCACTGGCAGGACCGGCAATATCTGCAATTGAAAGTGAGAGCGCTGCGGAAGTCGGAAGAGTAAAGAGCACAAGGCGTCTATGGAATGTGGGATGACTAACGACCGCTGATTGATACATTGCGCAATTGAGATTTAAGTGCGAATCTTCAACATTATCCGTTCGATAATCGCTGCCATTGGCCGCCGGAACATCGGGTCGCCGGAACGCGCGAAAGAAACTATCAGGAAGAACTATGTCGGAAGTCGGAATCGTCGGTTACGGGGCTTACATTCCCCGTTACCGTATCAAATTGGAGTCGATTGCCGCCGTCTGGGGCGCGGACGCCGAGAGTTACAAACGAGGGCTGATGCTCTACGAGAAGTCCGTCCCCGGCCTCGATCAAGACACAATCACAATGTCGATTGAGGCGTCGCGCTATGCTCTGAAGCGGGCCGGCATCACCGGTCGCCAGGTCGGCGCCGCCTATGTCGGATCGGAGTCGCATCCCTATGCTGTGAAGCCGACCGGGACGGTGCTGACTGAAGCCATCGGCGCAACGCCGGAGGTTCACAGTGCGGACTTCGAGTTCGCCTGCAAGGCTGGCACTGAAGCGATGTATGTTGCCTATGCCCAGGTCAAAGCCGGGCTTATCGACTACGGCATCGGCTGTGGAGCCGACACCTCGCAGGGCGCTCCCGGCGATGCCCTTGAATACTCGGCTTCGGCGGGCGCGGCGTCGTTCGTTTTCGGCCGGACCAACGTCATCGCGACGGTCGATCTGACCTACTCGTTCATGACCGATACCCCCGACTTCTGGCGGCGGGAGCATCAGTTCTATCCGCAGCATGGGGGGCGCTATACCGGCGAACCGGCCTACTTCAGGCACACCCTCGGTGCCGCCAGGGGCATTATGGAAAAAGCCGGGACGAAGCCTGCCGACTTCCGGTTCGTCGTCTTTCACCAGCCGAACGGCAAGTTCCCAACCGAAGCGGGGAAGAAACTCGGCTTTATCAAGGAACAGTGGGAGACCGGGCTCTTGACGCCATGGCTTGGCAACACCTATTCGGGCGCGTCTCCGATCGGGCTCACGGCGATCCTCGACATTGCGAGTCCGGGAGACCGCATACTGATGGTTTCGTTCGGATCGGGCGCCGGTTCGGATGCGTTCATTTACACCGTAACCGACCAGATCAATGGCAAGCCGCAAATGGCGCCCCTGACCCGGCCGCAACTCGACGAGAACAAGTTCTACATCGACTACGGCCGTTATGCCAAATTCCGGGGCAAGATCATCCGCAACGAGAAGTAAGAGGAGCCAAGAGGCACAAAGCAAGCAGTTGTTAATGAAATGCTGAATCTTCCCTGAACCAGGAACACCATTTAGCATTAGCATTATCATTACCATTATCGCCGCTGCCCGGTGGTAATAACAACTTTGAACAGGCAATAAAGGGAGACATCAATGCGTGAAGTCGCCGTCATCGGAGTCGGCATTCACAAATGGGGGGAACTGTGGGACTTGTCGCTGCGCGATATGCACGCGCTGGCGACGTCGCGCGCCATAGCCGACGCCGGAATCGATCACATCGACTCGCTCTATGTCGGCTGCATGTCAAGCGGGCTCTTCACGGCGCAGGAGCATCTCGCCTCGCTGCTCGCCGACAATGCCGGCTTGTTGCCGGTTCCGGCGACCCGGGTCGAGAGCGCCTGTGCTTCGGGAGGACTGGCCTTCCGGCTTGGCTGGATGGAGGTCGCCTCCGGGCTATCTGACATCGTCCTCGTGAGCGGTGTCGAGAAGATGACCGATGTTACAGGCGAGGAAGCGACCTTTGCCCTTGCGACCGCAGCCGATACGGAATATGAGGGCTACCAGGGCGCGACTTTCCCCGGCCTCTATGCGATGATGGCACGGGCGCACATGGAGCGCTATGGCACGACGCTTAGGCAAATGGCTGCGGTCGCGGTCAAGAGCCATGCCAACGGAGCGCTCAATCCCGATGCTCAGTATCCGTTCACCGTCTCGCTCGATGGTGTACTCAACTCGACAATGGTCGCCGATCCGCTGAGACTGCTCAACTGCTCGCCGATCACCGACGGGGCGGCGGCGGTCATACTTGCGCCGGCAGAGTGGGCCAGGGCAAATCTGAAGAAACGGCCGCTTGTAGTGATCAAAGGTTCGGGTCATGCGACGGACACAATAGCGCTACATTCGCGCAAAGATCTGACATGGCTCGAGGCGACGGAGATCGCGGGTCAGAAAGCCTACCAAATGGCGGGCGTCGGGCCGTCAGACATCGACTTCGCCGAGGTGCACGACTGCTTCTCGATTGCGGAGATCATGGTTACCGAGGCGTTGGGATTCTTTGAGCCGGGACAGGGCGGGCCGGCCGCCGAGGCGGGTCAGACCGCGCGGGACGGAGCCAAGCCGATCAACACCTCGGGCGGGCTCAAGTCGAAGGGGCATCCGGTCGGAGCGACGGGCGTTGCGCAGATCATCGAGGTTGCGCGGCAACTCTGGGGCGAGGCTGGCGGTCGTCAACTCTCGAAGGCGCGGCGCGGCCTGGCGCAAAACATGGGCGGAACCGGCGGATCGGCGCTGGTGCACATTCTCGAAAGGAAGGACTAATCCTATGAAAATCCGTTCACCGCGTTACGCGCGGGAGATTCCGCGCCGGTATCGTTACGAAGGTGCGAAGACCACGTCGGGTGAGATCTTTTTCCCGCCGCGAGTCGTCTATCCGGGCGGTGCCCAGGCTGAGCCTCACACTCTTGCGACGACGGGCAAGGTGATTACCTGGACGGTGCTGCACGTCGCCCCGCCGGAATATACCGATTTGACGCCCTTTGCTTTAGGGGTAATCGAACTGGATGACGGAGCGCGCATCACGGCGCAAATCGCAGACATCGACCCGAAGGAGGTGCAGTCGGGGATGCGGGTGAAGATCGAGTTTCGCAAATTGCGCACGGAGGGGGATGAAGGGTTGCTCTGCTACGGGTATAAGGTGGTGCCGGAGCGGTAGAAAAGGGGCGGGGCAGAGGGTGTGGGAATAAGAAACGGGCAGGCGCTTCGCCTGCCCGTTCTGTTATGCAGCCAATATGCAACCTGTGGCGGCAAGGCTGGCTTGCAGGGGCTGGGAATAACGGGCTTCAGAACCACCCGGTGGCATCGACGTAGCGTGATTGGACTCCGCTGAAATAGATGTCGATGGCGGGACCGTTGCCGTGTCCGGTGGAGTTCGGGACGATAGCGACCGCTCCGGTGTCGGAAATGCTGTTTCCGAGCAGAAGGATGCCATTGCCGAGGGTGCGCAGCAGCCCGTTAAAGTCGATCGTCTTCCCCGACCGGCCCAGGATGACAGTGGAGGTGACGGAATCTCCTCCGATCTTCAAATCCTGGGGACTGACTGCTGTCCCCCCGGAGTTGATTTTCCCGGCTGATGATGTGCTACCGACGAAGAGGTCGCCCTGGATGCCAAGATTGGCATCGTTGATGACGTCTTGGCCTGATCGCCCTATCTTTACACCGGCGGTTTGAATTCCAGTTCCGATGTGCAGAGCTTTGGCCGCGACACCGGTCCCACCGGAATCGATCTTGCCGACATTGTCGGATGGACCAACTGACAAGGTGCCGCTCGCACCGAGGAGGTTGGTTTTTATCACGACTTTGTAGCCCGATCGACCGATTTCCACATCCGATGTGGAAATGTCAGATCCGATTTTGAGACTCTGTCCGTTCGGATCGCCATTAGCGTCGATCATTCCGGATCCTTGGAAATTGCCGATCCGAACTTCCTCGATGATCCGCATGTCGCCTTCGACGGTAGTTCGATGATTCAGCTGCCCGATGGAAACTTGCGCAGAATCTCCGCCCATACTGAGGGTTCCATTCGTTCCTGCGTTGATTGATCCAAGAAACTCGGACTTTCCCCGCACCTTCAACGCCCGAGCATCGTCATTGATGCTTGAGTTGATGAACTCCGCGGCGATCGAAGCATTATCGTTGACATTCACATCATCGACACGCAGTATCCGATGATTGACCTCTCCAGAGATCATATCCTGATCTCTTGTTGAGTCATCTGCATTTCCCTAAGCCATGATTGGCTCCTTTGTTAGGGATGTGGTTACGGTGATGAACATTAGTAGGCATAGGGGCCGCCGTAAACCCCTATGTCAGATCGTGTGCCGTCCGGATCTTGGAGATCCGGGCGCCCTTCATCGACTCCGCGTGAATTGGCGCGTAGTCGGTAAGATCCCTCTTCGAATGCAGGCTCCACATTCATCAAATTATTCTCGCCCCATCCCGCATTCACCCAGATCCTTCCAGCATTCCAGAGAAGATTGTAATCGGGAACAAGTAGTTGGCCGTTTATAGCCCGATTAAAAACTGCCCAATCGGATATATTCATAATGATATTGTTGCTCAAGTCACCCCAAGAATGTGCTATTTCAGGACCATCTCTTAAATTCATGAATAAATTATTTCTTATCAAGGCGTTGTTTTGACCAATAGTCAATCCTCTTTGCTCTTCTCCTGAAGAACCCTGAAAGATGCAGTTGACAATACGTGGACTGGCTCCCCCACAAGCAAGCCCATAACATACGAAATCTGATGTGTTCCTAAAGGTCAGTCCCCTTACGAGCATCGTGGTATCCTGCCCGCCTGTGATCCATGCGGCCGTATAATAGCCAGTTCCATCGAGGATCGTCTCCTCCGGTCCCGACT
>VGIQ01000012.1 GCA_016867835.1 Calditrichota bacterium
ACGCGTTGCCAGAAGGCATCTGACACTTCCCAAGATTCGATGCGAGGCATAAGACCCCCGTTTGAACACCTTGGGAAACAATATAAGGAACGATTGACGAAAAGTCAATTATTTACGGATAAGCACTAAAATCTACATTCGACATTCCACATTCAATAGACCTTATCGACCTTTGTGCCGGGGTAGTAGTGTGTCAGGATGTCCTTAAACTTCTTGCCCTGCGACGCCATAACCCCTGCACCCACCTGACACATCCCGACCCCATGCCCCCAACCGGCGCCCTTCAGATGGAAATTAATCGGCCGGCCATCCTCGCCATACTCGACGATAATCGCAAAGCAAGCGCTTTTTAGATAGCGTAGGCTGAGCGTCGCGCGGATGTTCAGTTCGCGCTGAATGCGAAGGTTCTTCTTGGTGCCCTGAATCTCGATCTCCATCAGCCGTCCCGAAATGCCGCGCCGGATTGGGACGACGTCGATCAACTGGCCGATGTCTTCGCCCGACTTACGCTTGATGATATCCTCCAACTCCCGGCGGGTGTAGGTTACCTCCCACCGGAAGTTGTCCGACGCCTTCTGCAGAATCGTCGGAAGGTCGCCGAAAGCAGCGGTATTGCACCAGACCTTCGGCTTCGCTTCGACCCACCGGGCAATTTGCCGCTCGCTTGAAAGATCGATCCCCTCCAGGCCTGCCACCGGCTGGTCGGCATCCCAACGCCCCTTAAGGTGCGGTGCATCGGGTGGATTCCAGACGTTCACCTTGTCTTCGCTGTGTCCGCCGCAGGTCGAGGAATAGACCGCTTCGGCGACTGCGTGGTTCAGCATCAGCACCATACCGCGCGTCTCTTCGACGGCCTTGGCAGCGCGCTTATCGTCGTTAGTGCTTCCGGTGTAGGCTTGACAGTGCACGTGAGCGCATAGGTCGAACGGGTCGTTGGGGTGCTTGGCTCCCATCTTGGCAAGGACTTCGCTGCGCGCGGCAATAGATTGGGCCTTAAGCGCATCGAGCGGATACGAAGCCGGCATTTCCGACGGTACGACACCCTTCAGGTAAAGTTCGAGCGGCAGTTCGGTATAGGCCATGAGAAGCGCACGGTGATCGACGGCGATTTCGATCACGCCGGGGTATTTCCGATCCACTTCACGTTCCCAGTGAAAGCCGGTGCCTTCGCGGACGTCGTAAAGCGTTACCTGAGTGGCTTCGCCCGCAGTGGCGATACGGAAGCCGTCGGAGGCTTTGAATCGTCGTCCGCTGCTGTCAGCTTCCTCGACGATGTCGAGGGACCCGGTTGCCGGACGGACGACCTGGCGAATGACGCGGGGGGCAAACTCCTCGCGAAACGGCTCCAGTCCGCCCTTGGCTTCCTTTTCGGTGGGCCACCGTCCGACCAGGACGCGGTATTTGACGTTGTCAGCGATGAGGCGCCCGTCGATATAGACTTGATCGCCGATCTCGGCAACCCGTGCCGGATGGCCCTCGGTGATGAGGCGGTCACGCAGACTATCGGCCGAATCGCGGTCGGCAAAAGCGGTGGTCAGTATACTGAACGCAACACGGGCTTCGTCGGTCTCATCGGGGAGCACCATCCAGCGCGACTGCGATGACACTGCGGAGGCGATCACCACACCTCCTTTGCCAATTAGATCGAAGGGGCCATCGACCGAGAATTCGATGCGGTCGTATTCTTCCATGATGCCGACGCGAACGATCGGGTCGGGACCTCGCAGATCGCGCCGATAGGCTTTTTCGGCGCGACGCGGTGCGATGGTAGTATCGGCCGCTACAAATCGCGGCTTCGGCTTGGCCATTGGTTCCTCTAAGAAACGCTTGCTACAGGCGCTTAACAGGAAGGTCGCAGGGATAAACGCGACGACCGTCCGGTAAGCAAGGGAAAATCTCGAACTCACAATCCGCCGGCTACTGCGGGCAGCGGTTTGACATCCCGACCGAGCCAGCCGAACCGGTCGGCAAGGTCGTGTAGAAGACGGGCGGCAGCCTCGCCTTGGGGCGATTTAACGACGACTGACACGATGCCGGGTTGAGCGACCAATGCGAGACGGGTCAAACCATTCCCGTCGAGCAGAGCGATCAGTTCACCGGGAATGTTGCCCGGGACACCCCCGCTCCATCCGATCAGGGTAACCAGGTCGACATCTCCCGCACCGGCGGCTCGGATGAGGGACCAAACTTCGCTCCCGTGCGTGAAATGGAGTAGGTACTCGCCTGATCCCGGAACTTTCGCTGAACTGCCGCGACTCCAGTGCAGACTCCGCGCCAAAGTTATGGCGGTTGCCGGCCCCTCAAGACTCGGATGCGCCACGACCCGGGTTCCCTGCGACTCGAGTCCCTTGATCGCGAGCGGCACCTGCCATTGACGGGCGATCGCTGCGGCCCGCGTTTGAACGACTCGCGCACCCGTCGAAGCCATCCGCTCCAATCCTTCGTAATCGATTTCCCGAATCGGCCGGGCGCTTCCCACGATCATCGGATCGGCAGTGAAAAGACCTCCGGCCTCCTTGATCAACTCGCATCGATCGGCCTTCAAGGCAGCGGCGAGGGCAACCGCTGTCGCATCCGACCCCCCCCGGCCAAGGGTGGTGATCTCGCGCTCGGTCGAGACCCCTTGGAAGCCGGCAACAATCGGAATGCGACCTTGTTCGAGGGCGTCGCGAACGCGGTCGCCTTTGACGTCGATGATGGTGGCGTCGGTGTGCCGGGTGTCGGTGATAATGCCTACTTGCGACCCGGTAAACGAGACTGCAAAAGCCTCGCCGGTGGCATTTATGGCCATTGCAAGGAGCGCCATCGCCAATCGCTCACCGGTCGAAAGTAGCATGTCGAGTTCCCGCTCGTCGGGATGCGCGGCGACACGCCGCGCCAAGCGCATAAAGTAATCGGTCGTTCGGCCGGGTGCCGAGACAACGACCACCGGCCGGTCGCCGGACCTGTAGGCTGATACGATGTAGCCCGCCGCCCGCCCGATACGCGCCGGTGATTCGAGCAGTTTCCCGCCGAACTTCATCACCACCAACGCCATTTTACGCCTCAGCCGGAAGATCGTTCATGCTGTATAGCCCCGGAGCCTGCTTCACAATGAACCGGACGGCTCCGGCGATACCGCTGATGAAGGCTTTGCGCGACCAGGCGCGGTGGATCAGGATAACTTCTTCGTCGGCGCCGAGGAAGCGAACGACATGCTCGCCTGTCGCACCGCCGCCGCGCTGGGAGACTATCGGCACGTTAGTCCCCGTCGCTGCCTCCACCCTCGCCGCTATACGATGCGCGGTGCCGGACGGAGCGTCGGCTTTAGCCTTATGGTGCAGTTCCGAGAGGGCAATGTCATACTCCCCCCCCAGGAGCGTTGCCCCCTGAATCGCAAGGGTCTCCAGCACCCGAGCTCCTGAAGATAGATTCGGCGCTATCAGGAACGGCACAAACCTGGAAATCTCCTTCCAGTGCGCTTCGATCTCAGGCCCGAATCCGGTTGCGGCTACGATCAAGGGCTTGCCCCACTCTGCTGCGCGACGGGAATGCTCGATGGCAGCCCCTGCAAGGCTGAAGTCGAGCCAGACGTCGGCTGTAGGCAAAGCACCTCCATCGGCGAGCACTTCGACGCCGCATAACTGGCTGCCGACATCGGGATGATCCGGCCGCTCGATGCCTCCGGCAAGGGAGAGATCTACCGCATCAGCGATAGTCTCTGCCGATAGGCGGCCCATCCGACCGCAGATGCCGAAGAGCAGGACGCTCGTCATTCGAGGTGAGCGGTCGCTGCAAGCGCCGCTCGGATCCGGGCCCGGGTAGCACTCGCTACCGGAGCCAATGGCAACCGGACCGGCCCCACCCGCAAGCCTACAAGGTTCATTGCCTCCTTGACCGGCGCCGGATTGGTCTCGAGGAAGAGCGCCTCATAGAGCGGCGCGAGTGCCCGGTCGATCGAAAGCGCCTCGGAAAACTGCCCCCTCAAAGCCAACGCTACAAGTTGCCCGACTGTCCTGGGCTTCAGGTTCGACACCACCGATACGACCCCGGTTGCTCCAATGGCCATCATCGGCAGGGTCAGCGGATCGTCGCCGGATAAGACCGCAAACTCCATTGGCACTTGTCGTGCGATTTCGGCAACCCGCCGAACTTCACCACCGGCATCTTTGATGCCGATGATATTGGGATGCCGCGCCAGTTCGAGGGTCAGTCCGATCGATAATCCGGTTCCGCTACGGGTGGGAATGTGATAGAGCACCATCGGGACGGGAGAGGCTTCTGCAGCGGCGAGAAAGTGGCGCCTTAGACCCTCCCCAGTCGGCTTATTATAATAAGGAACAACGATTAAGACGCCATCGGCACCGAGTTCGGCAGCGCGATGGATAAGTTCGATGGTATGACGGGTGTTATTGGTGCCGGCTCCGGCGATGACCTTTAGCCGACCGCTGGCGGAATTGACGACAGTCCCTACGACGAGTTCCCATTCGCGGCGCTCAAGTGATGGTGATTCCCCTGTTGTGCCGCAGGGAACAACGCCGGTTAGTCCGGCTCCGGCGGCTTGTTCGACCAGTTCGCCGAGTCGTCCGGTATCTATCCGACCGCGGGTAAAGGGCGTTACAAGCGCGGTCCAGACTCCGGCAAGTTGGCCGGCACTTAACGACTGGCGAGACATAAGCCGCAATATAGCATTCCTTGCTGCTATTGTCAAGCGCAGGTTAGCGTGGTGATGGCTGCGGTCGGGAGCGCCTTGCGTCGGGGAAGGGAAAGGTGTTATACTTTAGGTCTATGTTCTTCGGCTCTGGTCGAAGCGAAGCACCACATCATTCACATGGCTCACTCCTACACCCCCGGTCTGCGTGTCGCCCGACAGACGCGCATTGTCAAAGAACGGCGCCTCCCCTTGCGCGGCGACGTCCTCGTCCAAATCGGCGACCTCGCTGCTGCACGTCAGGTTGTCGCCCGCACAGAACTACCCGGCAACGTCCACCCTCTCAACTGTTGCGGTCAACTCGGTATTCTGCCCGCCGACATCGAAACCGCACTTTTGCTGAAACCCGGTTCGCCCGTCGCAAAAGACCAGGAGATCGCGTGCGCGTCGAGTTTCTTCGGCCTCTTCAAGAGCCGGGTGCACTCGCCGATCGTCGGGACGCTCGAATCGGCTTCGCCGGTTACGGGCCAGTTAATCCTTCGCGAACCGCCGATTCCGGTTGAGGTCTCAGCCTATATCGACGGCACTGTGTCGCAGGTCTTTCCCGGTGAAGGGATCGAAATCGAGTGCCGCGGCGCGTTCATTCAGGGGATCTTCGGCATCGGCGGTGAGCGGCACGGGACGATCCGAATGATGGTCGCCTCACCCGACCGGCCGCTCGATGCTGCAGACATCACCGGCGATGTCGCCGGAATGATCCTCGTCGGTGGAAGACGGGTGACGCTCGAAGGCTTTCGCAAGGCGGTCGAAAAGGGCGCAGTCGCGGTCGTCGCGGGAGGTTTTCTCAACAACGACTTGAAGCGGCTTCTCGGCTACGAGCAAGGCGTCGCCATCACCGGGCACGAGGAGGTCGGTGCCACACTCATCCTTACCGAAGGCTTCGGGGATATTGCGATGGCAGCACGAACCTTTGGCCTCCTGAAGGAAAATGAGGGACGGGGCGCCTCCGTCTCGGGCGCCACCCAGATTCGTGCCGGAGTCATCCGGCCCGAAGTGATCATCCCGATCGAGACGGCTGTTAGCGGCGACGGTGAAGCGAAAGAGTCCGGCGGGCTCGACATCGATGACGTCATTCGGGTCATTCGCCAGCCCTGGTTCGGAAGGATCGGTCGGGTAACGGGGCTGCCGGCGGAATTGCAACTCCTCGAATCAGGCGCCAAGGTGCGGGTTCTCGAAGCCGATCTCGGCGATGGGGAGCGCATCATCCTGCCGCGAGCCAACGTGGAGTTGATTGAGGAATGAGCGCCAATACACCGCGATCTCCGCGTCTCGGCGAGCGATCCGAGTTTCTAAAATCCTCTCATAGAGACCTAAACCGACCCCCCGTGCAATTGAGACTTGTAGTCTTTGGACTGCTGGCTCTCCTGTTCGCCTTGCCGCTCCCGGCTCAGGACTTCCAATCCCGTCCCCTCGAACGGCTCATCGATGCTCCCGTTCCCGGTGGGCCGGCATCTGGAGGATATGAGTTCGCCCTGAAACTTTCGCCCGACGGAGGTGCGCTCGCAGCCTTCGATGTCGGCATTTTCGAGCGGTTTGCCATCGGCCTCTCCTACGGAGGCGATGGAGTAATTGGATACCAGAAGCCCGACTGGAATCCAGCACCGGGGGTGCGGGCTTCGCTGCGATTGCTAAATGAATCGATCTTCATCCCCGCCCTTGCCATCGGCTACGACAGCCAGGGCCAGGGCGCGTGGAACGACAGCCTGGCGCGGTATCGTTTCAAAGCCAAAGGCCTTTACGCAGCGCTAGCCAAGAACTTTGCGATGGGCAGTCTGGGTGAGATCAGTTGGATCGGGGGCGTCAACCGGAATCCGCAGGAGGAGGGCCCAAAGCGGCTCGACGCCTTTGCCGGATTTGACTACCGACTCTTTGCAACGCTCGCCTTGCTGGGCGAGTTCACCGGTGCGCTCGACGACCGAAATGACCCGCGATCGCTCGGTCTTTCGCGAGGTTACCTAAATGCCGCCGCCCGCTGGTTGATCGGACGGCAGTTAGCCGTCGATCTGATCTTCCGCGACATCCTGTTGAACCAGCCTACTGCAGCCCGTGGCGGCGCTGGCATTGGGCGGGAGGTGCGCATTGTCTATGCCGAACGGCTCTTTGGCTCGTAACAGGCGAATGTTGCGATGACCCGGCACTTCAAGGCAGGACAATTCGACCTTACGCTCGGAGAGCGGACGCTGGTGATGGGCATCGTCAACGTAACGCCCGATTCGTTCTCCGACGGTGGGCTTGCCTTCGAACAGGAGGCGGCCATCGCCCGGGGACTGCAACTCGCCTCCGAAGGCGCCGATATCCTCGATGTGGGAGGGGAGTCAACCCGTCCCGGCAGCGAGCCGGTGCCGGCGGGTGAGGAACTGCGGAGGGTCCTCGCGGTAATCGAAGCCCTGGCCGGCGAGGTCTCGATCCCCGTCTCCATCGACACCTGCAAGTCGTCCGTCGCCCGGGAGGCGATCAAGGTTGGGGCTTCCATTGTCAACGACATCAGCGCCGGGACGTTCGATTCCGATATGGCCAGGGTAGTCGCGGATTCAACAGCCGGCGTCGTCCTGATGCACATCCAGGGAACTCCGCGCGATATGCAGAAGAACCCCCGTTACAACGACGTCGTCCGCGAAGTGGGCGACTACCTGAAGGGTGCGACTGTGCGCTTCGAGCAGTCCGGGGTGGCGCGGGAAAGGATAATGGTCGATCCCGGGATCGGCTTCGGCAAACTGCTTGAGCACAACCTGTTGCTCCTAAAGAACCTCACCGCTTTGCAAGGGATCGCTGCCGGAGTCTTGTTAGGCGTCTCGCGCAAGTCGTTCATCGGGCTTCTTACCGGACGACCTGTCGGCGAGCGAACTAACGGAACCCTGGCGACCATCTCATCTCTGGCTGGACGGGGCGCCGATGTCGTTCGGGTGCACGATGTCGCCGCGACCGTTGAAGCATTGAAGATCGCCGATGCTATCCGTTCCGGTCACGCCGTTTGGCCGGTAGCAGGATAGGACGGTGGCTGCGCGACGGCTGACGTCGTTCCCGGGAGTGGAGACCACCCTTCTTCCGGGCGGGCAGATCGTCCTGATACGCCCGCTGCGCATCGACGACATCGGCCAGGTGCGAACTATCGAATGCCTGGCGTTCGACGACCCCTGGCCCGGGGAGTGGTTTGAGCAGGCTATCGCGTCCGGCGACATCTGCTGGGTGGCTGAAGCGGACGGGCACCTTGCCGGCTACCTCGTAGCCATGCGGGAGCGCGTTCAAGTGCATCTGGCCAACCTTGCAATCGCCGAACTGTGGCGGCGTCGCGGGTTAGGACGGTTGCTTGTTGAACGGCTCATTGCCTATGCCAGAGTGTCCGGCGCCATCCGCATCCGGCTTGAAGTCCGCCGCTCGAATAATCCGGCGCGAGCCCTTTATCGCAAGTTGCAGTTTCGCACCGGACGCATCCTGCCGGGCTACTATCGCGGCCAGGAGGATGCACTGGTGCTGATGCTGACTTTGACCCCCAAATCGGAAACTGACAAGCCTTATGGCCTGGTTTAAGCGCGACCGGGAGAAACTCACCTCGGACGAAAAGCGTCCGGTGCCGGACGGCGTATGGTTGAAGTGCGATTCGTGCGGTGAAATCCTCTACCGCAAGGAACTTTCGCGCAACCTCGAAGTCTGCCCCAAATGCCGCTACCATTTCCGCGTCCCGGCGCAGGTCTTCATCGATCTGCTGCTCGATTCAGGAAGCGTCGTCGAGCACGACCAGAAACTTCACTCGACCGACCCCCTTGAGTTCCGCGACAGCGCCAAGTATAGCGACCGGATCGTCAAATCGATGGCTGCGACCGGACTCGGCGACGCGATCCGGTGTGTGTCGGGATCCCTTATGGAGCAACCGGTCGAGTTAGGAGTCATGGACTTCTCCTTTATGGGCGGGAGCGTCGGGTCGGCAGTAGGCGAGAAATTGGCCCGGGCAATCGACCGCGCCATCGCCGGCGGCAACGCGCTGGTAACAGTATCCTGTTCCGGCGGGATGCGAATGCAGGAGGGCGTATTCAGCCTAATGCAAATGGCCAAGGTCTCGGCGGCATTGGTTAAATTATCCCGCGCCCGGAAGCCCTATATCTCTATCATCGCCAATCCGACGACCGGCGGAACAACCGCCAGTTTCGCCATGCTCGGCGACGTCAACATCGCCGAGCCGCGTGCCTTGATCGGCTTTGCCGGGCCAAGGGTAATCAAGCAGACCATCGGGCAGGACCTGCCGGAAGGTTTCCAGACCTCGGAGTTCCTGCTCGAAAAGGGCTTCCTCGACATGGTCGTCGAGCGAGTAAAGTTGAAGCAGACGGTCGGGACGCTGTTGGGGCACTTGATGGGAAGGAGTTGATAGGGGGGGAAGGTGTGAGTGGTGTTTTTGTTGAAGATTGCCAGTTTAAATGTGTGCCGGACGGCTTCGTCCGGCATGTGAGGGATAAGATGTGGTGCGACTGGAAGCAGAGGGGCTGCAGACTCTGCCAAGGCGCTGCTGCTGCGGGAGTGAGAAGGCAAAGGCGGCCCTGCGCTATTTCAAAAGATAGTAATTTTTGAAATAGCGCAGGGGGGGTTTTCAAATTTTAGATAATCGCTGTAAGTGGTGTTAGAATGCGAACTTGGATCCTGCCTAATATCTGCTTGAGAAGATAAGCGCAAAAGGCACCGATCGTCTTGCCTGTGAAAGCGGGCATCCAGATGAAGTTGACCTGGCTGGGTTCCCGCCTTCACGGTGACGACTCTCGAAATATCTGGCATTACTGCAAGTCACCATTAGTTCACCACTCCAGTCCACTATTCATTGACAGGATTGGAATCCTGTTATACATTTTAGGTTCATTATTCAAGTCCTTGTCCCCTTGTCCCCTGATCCTAATCCCCTCCTCACCGCAGCCTTAGCCCAGGGTCTGACCGCGGAGGAGTTCGCGAGCATCTGCGAAACTTTAGGCCGTGAGCCGAATCTGACCGAAGTGGCAATCTACGCCGTGATGTGGTCGGAGCACTGCTCATATAAAAACTCGATCCTCGAACTGAAGACGCTGCCCCGCTCCGGCGGACGGCTGCTCGCCCAAGCCGGTGAAGAGAACGCCGGGCTGGTCGATATCGGCGACGGCTGGGCGGTGGCGTTCAAGATCGAATCGCACAATCACCCCTCGGCAGTTGAGCCGTTCCAGGGTGCGGCTACCGGTGTCGGGGGTATCCTGCGAGACATCTTTACGATGGGCGCGCGGCCTATCGCGGTGCTCGACAGCCTCCGCTTCGGCATTCCCGAAGGCCGCGATAAGTCGCGGCAAGCCTACCTCTTCGACGGCGTAGTCCGCGGCATTGGGCATTACGGGAACTGCTTCGGGGTGCCGACCGTTGCCGGGGAGGTGGCGTTCGATTCCTCCTATTCCGGCAACCCACTGGTCAATGCCATGGCCGTCGGCATCGTTCGCACCGACTGTATTTGCCGCGCCAAGGCGGCCGGTCCCGGCAATCCGGTTTATTACATAGGCTCCCGCACCGGTCGCGACGGCATCCACGGCGCGACCTTCGCTTCCGATGAACTCTCCGCCGATAACGAAGCGAAGCGCCCCTCGGTGCAGGTGGGCGATCCCTTCGCCGAAAAACTGCTCCTTGAAGCAACTCTGGAACTGGCCGCGACCGACGCTCTCGTCGCCATTCAGGACATGGGCGCGGCAGGACTTTCCTGTTCGTCTTCCGAAATGTCCGCCGCCGGCGGTGTGGGGATGTCTCTTGACCTCGACCGGGTGCCGCTCCGCGAGAACGATATGGAGGCGTGGGAGATCATGCTCTCCGAATCACAGGAGCGGATGCTGCTCGTGGCAAAAGCCGGTCGGGAAGAGGAAATCGTCCGCACCGTTGGCAAATGGGACTTAAGTGCCGTAAAAGTGGGGACGGTCACCGATGACGAACGGCTCCGTATAATGAGGCACGGCATCGAAGTCGCAAATATCCCGGCGAAGTCACTGGCGCTCGGTGGAGGCGCACCGCAATACCGCCGCGATTCGCGCCCTCCGGCTACGCTCGATGCGCTGACCGAATTCGATCCGCTGATGCTGCCCGATCCGGCCGATCCGGGAGCAACGCTCCTGAACCTGCTTGCCCATCCTGACATCGCCTCTAAATGGTGGGTCTTCGAGCAATACGACCAGTCGGTTCGGACCAACACGGTGCTCGAGCCGGGGCGCGGCGATGCAGCGGTTGTCCGCGTCGAAGGAACGACCAAGGGCTTGGCACTCAAGACCGACGGCAACGGTCGCAAAGTGCGCATCGATCCTCGTGTCGGGACGGCGCTTGCGGTCGTCGAAGCTGCTCGCAATGTTGCTTGCACCGGCGCGCTCCCGCTGGCAGTGACCAACTGCCTCAACTTCGGGCATCCTTACAAACCCGAGGTATATCATTTCTTTCGTGAAGCCGTTGCCGGTATGGGCGAAGCCTGCCGCGCGCTCGAAACGCCGGTGACCGGTGGGAACGTCAGTTTCTACAACGAAACGGAAGGCGAAGCCGTCCTTCCAACACCGGTCATCGGTATGTTGGGGCTCCTCGACGATGTGCGCGACTTCGTCCCGGGATATTTCCAGAGCGAAGGTGACCTTATTTACTTACTCGGCACGGCATCAGGTCACGGTCTGGGGGGGAGTAGTTACCTGAATGCCGTTCACCATTTGATGGCGGGAGCGCTCCCAGTGCCCGACTTTGTCGCGGAGCGATGTCTTCATAACCTGCTCGTTTCTGCGGCCAAGGCAAAATTGATCCGTTCCGCGCACGATGTATCCGATGGTGGTCTCGCGGTAGCACTGGCGGAATGTTGCATTATGAATGCAGAATGCAGAGTGCAAAATGCAGAATGGACTTTTGATTCGAAGACGGTGTATGGAGCAACTATTGATTACCCGGTAGAGAGATCCACTGCGGCGCATCTATTCGGCGAACCGCCAGGCTTGGTAGTGGTGAGCGTGAGGGCGGAGAGTGCGGCGCAGTTTGAGAGTCTAACCCGGGAGAACAGCGTCGCAGCCCGGCAAATCGGTCGGACAGGCGGTAGTTCGTTGAATTGGAGAGACGTCTTCGAATTGCCACTCAACCTGCTCATTGACGCCTACTATAGGTCGATTCCTTTATTGATGGAAAATCAGAAGGGATAAAGCCTTAACGCATTAGGACGGCTTTGACGGTGCGGGAATGGGAGCCGGACTGAAGGCGGAGGAAATAGACTCCCGATGGCATATTGACTTCTGATGTCATTCTGAACGAAGTGAAGAATCTGAACTGATGCGTGCCAGGCGAGAGGGGCCCGTCGTGGAGGCGGAGAATTTCCCTGCCGTCTATCGCGTAGAGGCTGAGCCGGACAGGAAAGAGACCCCCTACCTGTGCACTTGGAGGGCGGACATTCTTGTCCGCCCTTAGGGCGGGCAGGAATGCCCGCCCTCCAAGATCAACTGTCACCATCGCTTGGTCGTTAAACGGATTCGGCGCAATCGAGATCATGAGGGGATCATCATTCCGGCGAAAGCCGGAATCCAACCCAAAATCATCCACACTCAGCATTCCCACATTCACCGCCCATCTTTGCACATCCTCCTCCCATTCCTCCTCGCCGACCTGCTCCCGCGCATACCCGCTCACAACATACCTGCCGGTGTCTTGAAATGAAATGGACAAAGTGGACTCAATGGATAAAGTGTCCGCTCCGTCCAGTGTCCACCAGAACTCAATCGAGTCGTTGTTGGCATTGAAGGGGATTAGTTCGAAGGTCGCTTCCTGACGAGGCTCAAGGGAAATTTCGGGCACATTCGGCTCGAAGGCCCGAATGACGCCGCGCACTTGAATCGCCCACTGGACGCTGTCTGCAGGCACCGGATCGACATTCGGGTCGAAGACCCTGGCTTTCAGAGCATACCCGCCCGTCCAGTCGAACGCGTAGGACCGGATTCCGATCCGGTCATCCCCTCCCACTTCCTCCCACCGCACCGCTGCGGAGTCGTAGAGCAACCACTCATACCGCAGGTTCTCCCTATCGCCAATGTAGGCAACCGAGTCGAGAGCGAATTCGATTTCGCTGTTGCGTTGGAGGGTGATGGAAAGTGTATCGGGGGTGTGGGAGGCGATTAGCAGGTCGCGGACGTGGACGAGCCAGCCAGTTTCTATCTCGCTATTTCCAGCCAAGACCTGGCAGGAAGCGCGAATATCACCGGTAGTTCGAAATGTATATATCAGAATAGTGTCCTGACCAGCTGGCTCTCCGTCGACCATCCACCGATATTCCATTTCGGCCTGCCAGGGATTTCTGGCACCAACGCTGAATGTGAATTCTTCATCCTTGAGAAGAGTCAGGATTGAGTCAGGAGGTGAAATATGATAGAACTCAAGTCCTAAAATCAGAGGCTCGAGCCTGATTAATGCGCCGTCTTCACCACTTTCTTCATCATCCCAGTTCTTCAATGTTCCTGCGATTACGGCTTCCCGTCCATTTCGAATCACCACAGACTTGTAGTCAATTCGTGTATTCGGCGTCAGGCGATCGGCCATCGCCACCGAGTCAGCGATATCTATGACTTCTCCATCCGGATTGATGCGCAGCACAAGCGGAACATGAGCCGAACCTCCTCCGAGAATCGGAGCATGCGACCAACCAACGAGAAGCAAAGTCCCGTTTGCGAATTGTGCCAGACTCTCACCGGCAGGGCTGCCACCACGTTCAAGGCGATAGGCTCGTTGAAAGATGAGGTCTCCGTTATTTTCTATATATAGGAGATAGACAGCTCCTCGATCTCGCAACTCCCCCACCTGACAAATTCCACCAATGTAATATCCGCCGTTACGACTCGATATCATAGACGTAAAGGTGGTCGAAGAGTAGCGATGCTCGTCGATAATGTAATCGCGAGACCAGTCAACATCGCCATCAAAATCGACCTTCCATATCCGGCCATAAAGCCTCGATCCTTGAGCATCGGCATGACGCCCGGCAGCGAGGATTCCATCCTCCATTTCGCGAATGGCAAAGATACCGCTTTGATAACCGTCCGGATCGAGATTGCGCTCCCACACTGGATCGCCATCGGAATTGGTCAGCGCGATATAACTCGAATAGCGCGTGGCTCCTCCTGCGAGGACGAACCGCTCGTCTTTAAGTTCAATCACAGCCTGGCAGCGAGTGGCATCGTAAGTCCGTTCCCAGAGTTGCTCGCCGTCAGCAGCAAGCAGTCCGGCTACGAAGCGGGTGTTTGGGAAGCCGATTTCGCCACCATAGAGGATATTGCCGGCATTGGTCTCTATAACTGAGTAGTTATCTGATCTCTCGCCATCCCTAACCCGCTGCCAGACCATATCACCTCCCTCATCGGTCCTGAGAATCCACGCCTCGAGGCGAGATGATCCTACGGCAACCATTCCGCCATTGTCCAGAGGAAAGAGGTCGTTGAGAATCTCAAAAGTTGCCTCACCGGCGTCGTAAAGATCAACCTGTGCTGCGCCCTGGGCGAATGACAATGCCGGACATATTAAGGGCAAAATGTACTTATAAAGGCTCATTATCTATAGATCATTGAATCAGCAAGCGGGCATCACTTCACACTTGATGCCCGCTTACAATGGCATGCTACCTCTGCGGTCCCGCGCTGTAATCGACCCAATCAGGTTCGATGTCCTCCCAATCCCATTCGGCTTCTATGGGGGGCACCTCGTTGCCACCGGAGATGAATGCGTAGTTGTTCACCTCATCCACCCACCAGGTGATCACCCAATTGGTCGGTGCGTCGATCGGCGCAACCTCGGCATTGGTAATTGTCGTCGTCCATAAGGTGTAAGCAGTGTTTGGAGGGAGAGGTTCGCGGTGGACCTCGTTCTGACCGCTGAAAACGATGATTTCGGCTTCAACGTCATATTCGATAAAGGGGCCCCAGTCGAAAGTCACGGCGACTTCTACCTGCGCCAACGCCTCCCCCGGCGCGGTGAAGAGGGTGATCGCCGCCAGCAGGAGCATCGCGGCGAAGGTGAAGTTTGAGTGTCGGTCCATCGTTCAGTCCTCAGTTTGGGATCTACGGATGGCCCAGGCGGATGCCTATGCTGAAAGAAAAGTAACACCCAAAAGGCTGCCTGTCAATGGACAGGACGCGACTCGCGGGAAAGATCTCGCCGGTCATCCCGCCCGAGCGCACATCTCATCGCAAGTCAGCCTCGAGCGCTCACCCCCCAAACCCTCCCTAATGCCCCGCGGCTGGAACTTTGGACTGGAGCGTATCCCCGGGCAGCGCCGGGTGGTAGATCACCGCGTCCGGCCGGATCGGATGCTCGACCTGCTCGTAGATGTCGCCACGACGCGTCGTGTCGAGCATCGTCAAAGTGATGAAGATGCCGAGGAAGACTACCGCCGAAACGAACACCAGCGAGTAGAGCCGGTGATCATACTTCAAGTGCATGAAGTAAAGCCCGACCAGCGTTGCCTTGACAACCGCCACCGCAAGCGCTACGATGAGGTTGAGCGGTCCCAAGTGCACCTGAGCCACGGCAACCGTAACGATGGTGAGGAAAAAGAGCGCGCCGCCGATGCCGAGATAGATCTTCATCGGCATCACGTGCGGTTCGGAATGAGGTGCCGAAGGGTTCAATTCAAACCCCTTTCCATTTCGTTCATTTCGTCCATTACCCTATTAAATAAAGCAGTGGAAAGAGGAAGATCCAGACCATATCGACGAGGTGCCAGTAAAGGCCGGTTACCTCGACCGGCGTGTAATAGGCGCTCGAAAAGTCGCCCCGTCGGGTCCGAATGATGAGCCAGGCGATGACTGCCATCCCGACCAGCACGTGTAGTCCGTGCAGCCCGGTCATCCCGAAATAAATGCTGAAAAAGACATGCGGATTGGTGCCTTCGATGCCGGTGTAGGTGTAGAACTTGCCGGGCAACTGGCCGACGTGGAACTTATGGGAGTACTCGAAATACTTGATGACCATAAAGGTCGCGGCCAGGAGCCAGGTTGCGACCAGCAATCGGGCGGCTTCGCTGCGGCGGTTAAGTTGCAGCGACCGGATCGCGACCGCGATCGTTACCGACGATGCGACGAGCACCAGCGTGTTGAGCCCGCCGAGCCGCCAGTCGAGCGCCAGGTGCGCGTTAGTGAACATCCCCGGATTCCAGGCGCGGTAGATCGCATAGGCGCAGAAAAGCCCGCCGAAGAAGAGCACCTCGGTCAGGAGGAAGACCCACATCCCGAGTTTCGCCGCGTCCCGCTGTTGGTCGGCATCCGCAAAGTGGTGCTGGAACCAGGAGGGAGGGGCTGAGGGAATGAGGGGATGAGGGGATGAGGGATGCGAAGTATCCATGTACTGCATAGGTTAGGATTTTGAATCGCTCTTTGATCTAAGTTTGATTATCATTGACATCAGCATTGCTTCCAACTCACGCAAGCGTGAGAAATGGTCGTCGAAACGTTCTTCGACTATCAGACGCAGACGGCGGGCAAGTTCGAGTTGGGTCTCGATTTCCAGCAATGACCCACGCGCAATATGAAGAGAGTGAATGTCCTCCGGACGGGAATGACGCCCGAATCCCCCGGCTATATTGCAGGGATTGAAGCGGCAGCCCGGCGCATCTGTTGAGTCAATCCATAAATTTCTTCCTTCGGGAAGTGACCGGTTAGGACATAAATGGACTCGGCCAAGGTCATTGCCTTCTGCCAAACCTGCAACTCTCTAAAAGATCCGATCTTTGCCATCTCTGTTCACTATTGAGTTTGAATCAGTTGGATTTATCGAAAATTCAATTAAACAAATGTACCCTTTTCTCTTTCCCCTCATCCCCTATCCCCTCATCCCCTTTCCCCTCATCCCCTCTTGAACTCATACGGTCCCCCCTGCACCACCGGCGTTTGGGTGAAATTGTGCGGATGGGGCGGCGAAGAAGTTTTCCATTCCAGTGTCTCAGCCCCCCAGGGGTTGTCGCCGGCCGGCTTGCCCTTCCAAAGCGATGCGACCAGATAAACAGCGATGATCGTCAACCCGGCGCCAAGTATGAATGCTCCCACCGACGAGAATCCGTGCAGGCGCGTGAACTGCGGCAAATAATCGAAATAGCGTCGCGGCATTCCGCGGGTTCCAAGGATGAACTGCGTGAAGAAGGTGAGGTTGAAGCCGACGAAGACGAGCAGCCATGCTATCACCGCCCAGAACCGACTGTACATCCGCCCGAACATCTTCGGCCACCAGTAGTGGATGCCTCCCAAAAGCGCGATAACCGTCCCGCCCATCATCACATAATGGAAATGCGCCACTACAAAATAGGTGTCGTGCAGATGGACGTCCGCCGAGAGCGTGCCGAGGAAGATGCCGGTTAGACCGCCGATGCTGAAAAGAAAGAGAAACGCCAGCGCGTAAAGCATTCCCGCTTCGAGGCGAATCGAACCCTTGTAGAGCGTCGCCGTCCAGTTAAAGACCTTCACCGCCGAAGGTATTCCGACGAAAAAGGTGAGAAACGAAAAGACCGCCGACGAGAGTTCCGACTGACCCGAAATGAACATATGGTGTCCCCAGACGAGGAACCCGAGCAGCGCAATGCCGAGCGACGATGCAGCAACCGAATTGTAGCCGAAGATATTGCGCTTGGAATAGGCGGTGATCAGTTCGCTGATGATCCCCATCCCGGGCAGGATCATGATGTAAACCGCCGGGTGGCTGTAGAACCAGAAGAAGTGCTGAAAGAGCACCGGATCGCCGCCCATCTTAGGGTCGAAGATTCCCATCCCAAAAGCGCGTTCCAGAACGAGCAGGAGTAGTGTAATACCCAGCACCGGCGTCGCAAGAACCTGAATCAGAGCCGTCGCATAGATTGCCCAGACGAAGAGCGGCAGCCGGCCCCAGGTCATCCCCGGAGCCCGCATCTTATGGATCGTTACAATGAAATTGAGGCCGGTGAAGATCGACGAAAAGCCGAGTATAAACGCGCCTAATGTCATCGAAATGACTGAGGTGTTGGTCTCGGTTGAATAAGGCGTATAGAACGTCCAGCCGGTGTCCGCCGCGCCGCTCACCATCGAATAAACGGCGAAGCAAGCCCCGAAGATATAGACATACCAACTGGCCAGATTGAGACGGGGAAAGGCGACGTCCTTGGCGCCGATCTGGAGCGGCATTATGAAATTCCCCAGCGCTGCCGGAATCGAAGGGATAATGAAGAGGAAGATCATTATCGCGCCATGGAGCGTGAACATCTGGTTATAGACGTCCGAACTCATGAACTGCCCGCCCGGCCGCCAGAGTTCAAGGCGGATCAGGAGCGCAAAGAGGCCGCCGAGAAAGAACGCGATCGAGATGCTGATCAGGTAAAGAACGCCGATCCGCTTATGGTCGAGCGTCGTCAACCAGGAGAGCAGTCCTTTCCCGCCATCTTCGATGTAATTAGGGCGAGCCCGTGAGTCCATCTCGTCCATCCTGTTCATCACGTCCAGACTGTCCACTTTGCCCTCCATTACTTCAGCCCTTTCAGGAACGCCACCAGCGCGTCGATCTCACGGTCCTTGAGAAGCCCCTGATAGGTCGGCATGATCGGCTGAAAGCCGGCCACTACTTTCGCTGTCGGCGTCAGGATCGACTCCCGGATATAGTTTTCATCCACCATCACCGACCGCCCGTCAGCGAGTTTCACGTCGTGCCCAAAGATGCCCTTGAAGGTCGGCCCGTTGCCCGGCGAGCCATCGAGCGAGTGGCAGGTGTAGCAGGCCTTCGACTGGTAGAGTTTCGCCCCATATTCCTCGGGGGTCATGCCCTCGCCCGCACTCGATGCAGCGTCGAGCCAGTCGGCAAATTCCCTCTCGCCGACAACCTTCACCTTGCCCAGCATTGCCGAATGCTTCGAACCGCAGTATTCGGTGCAGTAGAGGTCGTATTCGCCCACCTGCGTGGCATGAAACCAGGCAATGGAGTATCGATTAGGCAGGACGTCCTTTTTGATGCGAAACGCCGGGACGAAGAAACTGTGGATCACGTCCTTCGACGAGAGAAGCAACTTTACATTGCGGCCAACCGGAACGACCATTTCGTTAACTACGGCTGCTCCTTCAGCATAGTCGAACGACCAGAACCACTTCTGACCATTCACTTTGACTTCATAGGCTTCCGCCGGAACGATCGAGAGCCTGAGGTAACCCCGAAAACCCCAGACGAAGATAACGAGCACCAGCAGCGTCGGAATCACTACCCAGGTGACCTCGAGCCAGAGCGGGTGATGCGGTGCCGGACGGAGCGCTTCGCCTTCGACGCGACGTCGGTAGCGCAAGGTGAAATAGGTCGCCAGCGCTACGATCAGGACGAAGAAGAACAGCGACATCCAGAAGAGAAAGTGGAGAATGGGATCCACTTCCCCCACGGTTGTCGAAGCCGCAGGCGGCAGCCAGAATGATCCGGAGGAGTTCAAGGAATAACTTATGACCGATTACTAATGACTTATCGTGCGACTCTGTGCGCCCGGAACTTCGGCGGGAGTCTTGGCTCGCCGCAGTTCCCCGCGCCTCAGGCGCCAAAGAAAAAACACTAACAGAATAGCCGTTATGGCTCCCCCGAGCCGCATCAAATTCCCGGCGAAGAGAACATAGCCCCGGGCTGCCGGGTCGTAATGAAAGCAGTAGAGCAGGAGACGCTCGGCGGTGCTGCCGATCCGGCCCTGGGATGCTTCCAGCAGCGCCAGCCTCAGGTCGCGCTCTTTATACTCGATACCGTAGAGGTAGCGCGACAGGACGCCATCGGGCGTCAGGAACATCGCCACGGCCGAGTGGGCATACTCGTCGCGCTCGGGAACGTAGAAGAACCGGAATCCGACGGCGTCCGCGAGTCGCGCAATGGCAGCCGAGTCTGCAGTGAAAAACTGCCAGCCATCGCTTCCAGATCCGCTTGGGAGATACTCCCGGTAACGCGTCTCGCCGGCCGCGCTCTTATCCGGCGTCTCGCGCGGGTCGATGCTGATGGTGACAATCCGGTAGTCGATCCCGGGCCGGTAGGCAACGCTTTGGATGCCCTTGCCAAGCCCGGTCAGGACCATTGAGCATAGCATCGGGCAGTCTGCATAGTAGAAGGCGAGCAGAACCGGCTGGTCCTCCTTCAGGAGCGATCCGATTTCGACCGCCTCGCCGTTACTGGCGATCAGCAGGATGTCGCGCGGGAGGGAGGCGCCGTACTGTTCGACGACATCGATCCGCTGCAAGTCATCAGGAACGTGCTCCGCTATCTGGGCAAACAGGATCGCGGGCAGGATGAGAATCAGAAAACCGGCAGCTCTTCCCCGCGCATCATTCTGCAACCCGCATTCCGCATTCCGCATTCTACTTCCCCTCAGCCGCCAGCAATTGCATCGCCCGCTCGATAGGAATGCGATAGAGGCCCCTCGCAGAGTCAACGACGCCGTAGGTGGTGAGCGCTTCCATCTCCTTTGCTCTCAGACTGCGCAATGTGCTCGATTGCGGCTTCAGCGCAACCTCGTAGTGCAGTTCCTCCTGCGCCGTCCGGAAGAACTCGTTTAGACCCACCAGCATTCCAATCAAGATCAGGGCCGAGATGATGCCCGTCAAGGTCAGTTTCAGGACGTTGGCGTCGCGCCGCTCGTAGCCCGGAGCGGCGTCGGGATGTGGTTCGGTGCGGTGTTCGATCATCACTTGTTCACAAACTTGAGGGAATCTTCGAGACGGGGATCGTTCACCGGCACGAGCGGCCGGGCGCCCAGCCGCTTCCAAAGAAAAGCCATGAAAAGCCCGCCGGTGAAGAGCATCGTTGCGCCGTCGAGGTAACTGAACGTCGCGCCTTTGGGATGAAGTATCGGAATGACGTTCCAATAGAGGTCGATCCAGTGCATCGCCAATAAGCCCAGGGCAATCGTGCCGAGGAAAGCCGGATTCCGCTTGGCAGGGCGGTTGATCAGGAGAAAGAAGGGAACCGCGAAATGACCCAGCGGCAAGAGGAGCGAGATTGCCTTCCAGCCGCCTATCCAGCGATGACGGTAGAAGATCGTCTCCTCCGGCAGGTTGGCATACCAAATCAGGAAATACTGCGAAAAAGCCATATACGCCCACATGATCATGAAGGCGAAGAGCAACTTGCCGAGGTCATGATAGTGCTCGGCGGTCACCGCGCCCTGCAGCGCGCCCTGCCGGCGGGCGGCATTTACCATCCGGACGACGAGCGCGAACATCGCCATGATCCCGCCCATGACGATATAGACGCCATAGATCGTCGAATACCAATGCGGATCGAGCGCCATCAACCAGTCGAAAGCAGCAAAGGTCGCCGAAAAGGCGAAGAGGATCATCCCCGGCGCGGCGATCTTTGCAAACGACCCGGAGACCGCTTCGCCCCTATCCTGCCGCTCCGAAAGCGCTGTCAATCGCCAGACCAGCAGACTCCATATTGCGAAATAGAGCGCCGCCCGGATCGTCCAGAAAGGAACATTGAGATAACCCGCCTTCTTCTGCAGGATTGTGTCCGTGGCAACGGCTTCGGGGTGACTCCAGTGATAGAGTTCGTGCGCCCCGACCAGCACCGGAATGAAAAGGAACGCCATCAAATAGAGGTTCTTCGCCACCGCCTCGAAGAATCTCCGCACGACGATGCTCCAGACCGACCCGGTCAAGTGGTGGATCATCAGGAAAAAGAGTCCGCCGAGGGCGATCGTCGTCCAGAAGGCGAAGGCAACCAGATAGGAAAAGTGAAACTGCCGGTGGTCGGAGATGACGCCCCAGAGGCAGAGTGCGGCTCCGACAGCGGCTACAATCCACCAGATGCGGGCGCGCCCCGCCGCGTTGGCCAGCAGATATTCCGGCTTCACAGGCGATGAGGCGGTCGGGCTAACGGATGCGGCCACGCATCTCCTCCGGAATGTCGGCGAGCGTTGCATGCTGGCTGCGCTGCAAGGCCCGGATGTAGTTGACGATCAGCCAGCGATCTTCGACCTTGATTTGCGCTCCATGTGCCGGCATGTTGCGCAGTCCGTAGGTGAGTGCGCGGTAGTAATGCCCGTCGCTGTAGTTTCGCACTAGGTCGCTGTGGAACGAAGCCGGCGGCGGGAAACCCTTCTGCAGCATGATCCCCTTGCCGTCGCCGGTCTGACCGTGGCATACCGAGCAATAGATGTTGTAGCGCTCTCGCCCCCGCTGCAGTCCCGATTCCGCCGCCGGGACCGGCGACGTTAGTACCGGCTGACCGGTCGCCGGATCGAGCCCTTCATAGTAGCGGACGTCGTCGCGCAGGTGTCCCCGGGCGACCGTCCCAGCCGGAGGCACTCTCATCGAAGCCGCGTCGGCGAAGTTCGGATTGGCGCTCTGCGCCTTGAACTTCGGCTGGTTGTCCATATTCGGATTGATGTGGACCGGCGGCCGGTCGGAGGGACGACCCTGGCAGCCGATGATGACAATGGCCAACAATGCGGAGTAGAGAAGGCTATTCCGCATCGTGCACTGCCTCCATTTCGACTGCGCCGAGTGCCGCCAGTTGCTCTCGCAACCGGGCTTCCTCGAATAGCGGATCATCGGCATTTATTGCGATGATGAAGCCGTCGTCGGAAAACCGCGCAAAGAGCGGACTCTCGAAGAGCGAGTGATGGAACTTCACCCCGGCGAGCGCGATGAACCCGGCAAGCGAGCCGAACGCCGCCAGCAGCACGGTGATCGCAAAGATCGGCGGGAAGAAAGCCTGGTAACTGAAGAGCGGCTTGCCCGAGACGATCACCGGGTAGGCAATGACGCTGGCCCAGTAGATAAGCGCCAGCAGCCCCGTGCCGCCCGCAATTGCCCCCGCCGCGGCGACGTAACTGACCCGCGAACGAGGCTCTCGCATCGCGTCGTCCATGCCGTGGATAGGGTAGGGTGAATGCGCATCGAACTGCTTCAGTCCAACCTCCCGGAGCGACCGGGCGGCTTTCAGAAGCGCTCCCGGCGTCTCGAACCGCGCCACCAGCCCCTTTACCGGCGCTTGCCCGATCATATTCCCCCCATCATCATCATCATCATCTTTAGTGCGTCTCCGCCTGCGGTAGGACACCCTTCACTTCAGACATCGCGATCATCGGCAGGAAGCGCAGGAAGAGCAGGAAGAGGAAAAGGAAGAGCCCGATAGATCCGACGAAAGTCATTACATCGACCCAGGTTGGCCGGAAGTAAGCCCAAACCGCCGGCAGGTAGTCATTGGCGAGCGAACTGACGATGATCACAAAGCGCTCGAACCACATCCCGATGTTGACGAAGATCGACAGAACGAAAAGCACCGGCACCGATGTGCGCAGCCGCTTGAACCATAAAATCTGGGGAATCAGAACGTTGCAACTAACCATCGTCCAGTATGCCCAGGCATAAGTCCCAAAGGCGCGGTTGATGAATGTGAACCGCTCGATGTCGTTGCCTGAATACCACGCAATGAAGAACTCCATCGCATAGGCATAGCCGACCATCATCCCGGTTACCATCAGCACCTTGGCCATCTTCTCAAGGTGGTTGATGGTGATGTAGTCCGAGATCGGATAAACGAGTCGCGCCAGTATCGCCAGCGTCATCACCATCCCAAAGCCGCTGAAGATTGCTCCAGCAACGAAGTAAGGGGGAAAAATCGTGGTGTGCCAACCCGGGATGACTGACGTGGCAAAGTCCGTGGAGACGATAGAGTGCACCGAGAGCACCAGCGGCGTCGAAATCCCGGCCAGAATCAGATAAGCCAGTTCGTAGTGCTTCCATTGCCGGTTGCTGCCCCGCCACCCGAGCGCAAGAAGCCCAAATGCAACCTGCCGGATGCGGGTTCCGATCTCGCGGGCACCCGACCGGATCCGCGCCGTCGCCCGGTCGCGCAAAGTTGCCAGGTCCGGCACCAGACCGAGATACCAGAAGAGGAGCGAGACCGTGAAATAGGTCCCGACCGCAAAGAAGTCCCACAGAAGCGGGCTGCGGAAATTAGGCCAGAGCGCCATCTGGTTCGGGATCGGCATCACAAAGTAGAGCAGCCAGGGTCGTCCGACGTGGATGGAGGGGAACATCGCCGCGCAGAGCACCGCGAAGAGAGTCATCGCTTCGCTGAACCGGTTGATCGAGGTGCGCCATTTTTGGCGCAGGAGGAACAGGATCGCAGAAATCAGCGTCCCCGCATGCCCGATGCCGACCCAAAAGACGAAGTTGGTGATGTCCCAACCCCAGCCAACCGGCACTTGAAGCCCCCAAACGCCGGTGCCTTCCCAGAAGAGGTAGCCTATCAGGCCGACCAGCATAAGGCTCAAAAGTCCCGAGATGCCCGTCGCGATCCACCACCATAGCCCCGGTCCACGTTCGACGATGCCGCTGATCCGCTCCGAAACATCGCGAAACGACGGCTGGCCCTGAATCAGAGGCGCTTCGAGCGAAGTGTTATGTATTGATGTCGATGCCAATGACGGATGATGATTGAACCCTAATCCGGCGGTAAGTGTGCCGTCGGATGTCCCCATCCGACGGCGGAGCGGTCAGATGAGGACATCTGACCGCACAATTGGCTTCCACCCCAGAGGTGAAAACAGCAAACGCCTATCGCTGGATCAGGGTTAATGACTAAAGATCAATGCCGATCCTTCAGACCCCTGTTCTCTCCGCTTTCCATTCCTCAAACCTGATCCCGCGCCCGGTTTCAAGCCATGACTTCAAACTCTCCATCGCCCAACTCCAGCCTTCCCTCAGGTCATCGCAATCCTCGCGGGTCTGCAGTTTGCGATGTTCGAGGGCGACCCGCACCTTGCCAGAGTCCATCGTCTCCAAGGTAATCGTCACCTCGCTGCCGGGCTGGTGCTGAGGTTGTTCCCAGGTGAAGCGCAGCCGTTTGTGCGGCTCGACGATCTTGAACTGGCCGGCGTCTTTGTCATCGTTGGAGAATCGCCCACCGACCCTCAGATCGACCTTTGCACCGGAGGTGAACCAGCCATTCAGTCCCGCCGGAGTCGCCCATGCCGCCCAAGCCGCTTCAAGCGTCGCTGCCACCGTCCGATGGACGGTAAGGTCATAAGTCCGGTCGGCTCGCTGGCGCACTTCTCTTAAGCCTCGTGTGCGCTCGTATTCGACGGTAATCGTCTGTGCCCACCACGCCGAGACCGGCTCCAACTCTCCCAGCCGGCGTGCCATCTCCTTGTGCCCGAGTGTCGGGCCGTTCCATCGATCGAGCAGCGCAAACCAATAGTCGTAGTCGTGCCCGGTAGCCTTGATGACGGAGTCGGATTTAGGCGGCCGGTAGGTTTGTCCAGCGCTCACGCTTCTACCTGACATAGTCCCAAGGTCCCGGCAGCCTACCCCAACGCGGGGTTGGGGTTGCGCACCCGAGCCAGATAACTGGTGCGAGGCCGGGTGTTGATGTCGGCCAGAAGTTCATAGTTGCGGGCATCGCGCTTAAGTTGCGAGACCCGCGAGTTCGGGTCGAGGATATTCCCGAAGACGATGGCTCCAGCCGGACAGGCTTCGGCACAGGCCGGCAGGACGTCGCCGTCGCGGAGCGGCCGGTCGCCCTCCAATTTCGCTTCATGCTTGGCGCGGTTGATGCGCTGAATGCAGTAGGTGCACTTTTCCATCACTCCACGCGACCGGACCGTGACGTCCGGGTTCTGCACCATTTGCACCAGAGAATCGAGTTTATTGGTGTAATTGAAGAAGTTGAAGCGTCGCGCCTTGTAGGGGCAGTTATTGGAGCAATACCGGGTCCCGACGCAGCGATTGTAGGTCATCACATTGAGGCCTTCGGCGTCGTGGTTCGTCGCAGCAACCGGGCAGACCTGCTCGCAGGGCGCCATCTCGCAGTGTTGACAACCGACCGGCTGAGCCACCGACTGCGGGTCCTCGACCGGGCCGGTGAAGTAGCGGTCGAGCCGAATCCAGTGCATCTCGCGGCTCCGTTTCACCTGTTCGCGCCCGACGATCGGAATGTTGTTCTCGCTCTGACAGGCTATAGTGCAGACATTACAGCCGGTGCAACTGTTCAGGTCGATGGCCATCCCCCACTGGTAGCCTTGGTCGTATTGCCACTCTTTCCAGAGTGACGGCTCGGCACCCCGGGGGACCATATCGTGAGCAAAATCGGGATTCTCCCGATACTCACCCAGGCTCGCTTCCCGGACGATTGGACGGCCTTCCATCGACCAGTGCTCCTGTGTGGTGGCCAATGAGGAACGGCGGCCCGTCGGCACCACCTTCAAACCACCTGCAACATCGCCCTCTTCACTTGTGCTTGCAGGCTTCAACCGGTAGACATTGAATCCGACGCCGGCAGCGATTCGTCCGAACTCGCGCCCGTAGCCGAGAGGCAGTGTAACCGAGTCGTCGGAATGACCGGGCAGGACCAATACCGGCGCCTCGACGAACGCGTCGCTCAGTTCAAGGCGGACGACATCGCCAGTCTTGAGGCTCCACTGGACCGCGCTCTTTGGGCTTACGAGCGCGGCGTTGTCCCAGGTCAGTTTAGTCATCGGATCGGGCAGTTCCTGCAGCCAGCCGTTGTTGGCGAACCGCCCGTCAAAGAGGGCTGGAGAAGGCCGGAAGACGGCTTCGATGCCGGACGCCGTTTTCGGCCAGTGCGAGGCAATGAAGCCGGTTAGGGCGCTCACGTTCAAGACGGACGAGAGGACTTGCCCGCCGCCCGCCGGTGCGCCGTCGTGCAGCGTCTTGCGCCACTGGCTCTCGTAGTCCACCCCGGGCAGGAATCCCCGCCAGGTCTCGCGCACCAGTTCGTAGCCGCGCGCTTCGCTACCGGTTAGAAGAAATCCGATAAGTTCTATTCCGCTCCAGCCGCCGAACATCGGCTCGATTTGCGGCTGAGCCAGCGATGGCGCGCCCGACGCGTCAAAGGCGTCCCCCCACGCTTCTAGAGTGTGCGCCTGCGGCAGATGCCACCGGCAGGCGGCTGACGTCTCGTCTTCCCAGTAGCCGAGCCGCAACGATTGCGGGACCTTGTTCAAGAGCGCCTTCCAATCGACTCCCGCTCCGCCGTCATAGACCGGGTTACCGCCCAGGAGGATGAGGCCGGTCACACTCCCGGCTGCGATGTCGGATGCCAGATGCTGTTCGCCGGAGTGGTCGATTCGGGCGGATTCCGGCAGCGGTGAGTAAATGACCGTCGCCCCCCGGTTGCCGAGCGCTTCGTTCAAGGCGATGACGAGGGCTTGGACGGAAGCGGGCTGATGCCGTCCGGCGACGAGGATCGACCGGCCGCGGCAGGCGAGCAGATCCCCGGCTAATGCCTTAAGCCAGACTCTCCCGGATGCCGTCATGTCGCCCTCCGGCAGCCCGTTAATCATGCCATCGAGCCCCAGTCCGCCGGTCGCATTCAGTTCTTTTGCGAGCGCGAGCGTGAATTTTGCGATCTCACTCGAACGGATGCGGAACCGGTGATCGGCGTTGGCTCCGGTCAGGGTGAAGTTCGACTCGGCTACATAGAGCCGGTTCATCTTCTGTTCGCTGTCGGGATTGCGACGGCGGGCGAAGCCTCGCGCGGCCGATACCGCCCCCGGCTCGGTGCCGAAGATGTCGGCGTCGAGTGCGAGGGTAACGTCAGCAGCGCCGTAGTCATACCGCACCCGGCACGGCATACCGGATGAAACTTCGAGCGCACTCTGGAGGCTTGCGCTCCCAACCGCCTCACGGACGATCCACCTGGCACGGGGGAATACCTGCCTGAATTCGCTCTGCAATCGCGCCATCGTCGGAGCATCATAGGCTTCGGAAAGGACAGCCAGTCCCTCGCCCTGACGGGCTAAATACTCACTGCGAAGGCGGCGCAGGAATTCGACAAATTCCGACCGGTCGCGAGTTTGACCTCGTTCCTTTATATGCCGTGAGCGATCCGGGTCGTAGAGATCGAGGATCGCTGCCTGCGCCCAAATCGAACTGCCGCCCCCCGACGAGGGATGGAGCGCATTGCCGTCGATCTTGACGGGACGGCCTTCGCGGGTCGTTACGAGCAGCCCCAGCGTATCGCCGGCTATCTGCATCGCCGTGGCATAACGTTCCGGACGACCGAGGACGATATCTTCGGGAGCCTTTACATAGGGGACGATGGTCTCAAGCGGCCTCCGGCAGCCGGTGAGCGCCGCCAGCGCCATCGATGCTCCCATCAAGCCGAGGAAGGTCCGGCGGCTCACCGGATCTGTAAGTTCGCTTGCGGCTTCGGGGAACTCGCGGTGGAGTTGCTCGATGAAGACGGGATCGCCTATGAGTTCGCCGGAACTGCGCCAGTAGGATTTGTTTATCCCACGGCTCCCCGACTCGTCGGGGATAGTTGGAAGGGTTTGCACCGGGGTCATCATCTATGGCAGGCCGAGCAGTTGGTGGGCGGATTGATGCGCTTTACCTGCTTCCATTCACGAACGAAGCGGTCGAAGTCGGCCGGAGGCTCCCAGTTGAGGTTGGTGATCTCCGAAACCGGCCGAAGGTGAGGATCGGGATTTCGGTGGCAGTCAAGGCACCAGGACATCGAGAGCGGCTTGCGCAGAGTAACGACCTCTTCCTGCGGAATGTTGCCGTGACAGGAAAAGCAGGAGACTCCGGCTCGCAGGTGCGCCGAATGGTCAAAATAGGCGTAATCCGGCAGTTCGTGCACTCGCACCCATTGCACCGGCTTGCCCGACGCGGCGGCTTCGCGGATCGGGAGCAGTTTCGGCGATTCCTTCAAGACCTGACTATGGCAGTTCATACAGGTTGCAATAGCCGGGATATTGGCATGAACCGACTGCTCGACCTGGCTGTGACAATAGCGGCAATCCATCCCGAGATCGCCGGCGTGCAGTTTATGGCTGAACGGCACCGGCTGACGGGGCCGGTAGCCGACGTCGGTCCACCACGGCGAGCCGAAGTACCAGAAGAACCCGACGACTCCGCAGACTGCTGCGAATACCACGAGCCCGGCGAGCGAAGGAATGCGATCGACCCATTTGGGAAAGATTTGCGCCACGAACCAGTTGCCCTATCTGCCTGCGGGGGGAAAAGGTGACGGGGACCCCCGGCCGGTAGCCGTGCTCTTTTTTATGGTAAGCAGGAAGCGGCAGTGTCCCCGGCGGACGGAGGTCGTCCGTCCAAAGTCATAGAAAGAATCTACGAAGTGGAGATACACCTGTTGGAACACTCGTCAACCGGATGGACAGGGCGTGAAAAAAAGTGCATCGACCAAAATCTTGGGAGCACCGGTATCAGGGGGCAGGAAGGCTTGACGCCGGACTGAGGCAGGGCGTATAATATGAGGTTGACTTGCGCCCGTAGCTCAATTGGATAGAGCATCTGGCTACGGACCAGAAGGTTGGGGGTTCGAGTCCCTCCGGGCGTGCATCTCCATCGGCAGGCGTTGAGCCTGCCGATCACTTTTGGGCGAAGATGTCATCTTGTGTTATCCTCCCTGCTTCGCGGGGGGAATGAAGGGGGGGAGATTCCGGTCTTTCCACTTGCCCCACCCCACAAGGCGGGAGGGTGCTGGATATTTTAATGGGAGCATCAAACAATAGCATCAGTAGGACGGAAATTCTTGTCCGTCCTAAGGGCAGGCAGGAATGCCCGCCCTACTGGAGAATAACACTATTGTCCGCACCCATTAATAATGCAGTAGCAGCGTCGCCAGACCCGGCTCGGTGAGACGATGCAGCGTCAGGGCATCGTCGGGCGCGAGCCGGACTGTAATCCTCGCCGCTCCAAACGGCTTGCGCAGCGCCGTCCGGGCCTCGATCACCCGGTTTGCCAATGTTGACCGCGGCCTCCCTTCTATCTCGCTTACCACATCCATCATCAGGCTCTCGCTCCAGTAGATGCGGAATCGCTCCGGCACGTCGCGCTGGAGTAGTTCCTTCTTCACATTAAGCGCTTCGCTTACGATTGCCAACACCGAGTCAGGGGTCTTCTCCTGCGCGGCAAAGAGGTGCAAGCCGGCTACCGGCCGGACCCAAGTCTTGCTGCCGCCGGTGAACTTCCGGGTGAACCGGTCGAGATCGCCGCGATCGGACTCGATTAGATCAAGTCGCGTCGTCCAGACCGGCGTCCCCTTGAGGCGCACTTCCAAAAGCGTATCGGGTACGTTTAGCACCAGATAGGGCTGTCCCGAATCGGCGAGACTCAGTTCGGTTCGCAGGCGGGCGTATTCGACCTCCGGGGAAAGCGCGCCGCCGGACGGGATCGCGGGCGGCGTTTCCGCCTCGCGCTTGTGACAGCCGACGGCGAGGATAAGCATCACCATCGGCGCCATTCTCAAGATCCGAGGGTGCAGCCTCGTCCACAACCCCGTCCTCCCCCTGTCTCTATATGATATAGACCGGTGTGCCGTAGGTCGCCCGCTTGAAGAGGAAATCGAGGTCTTCGTTGCCGAGCCGGACGCAGCCATGCGAGACTGCAACGCCCAGGAGCCGAGTGTAGAGCGTCCCGTGGATGAAATAGCCGTTGCCGAAGCCGAGGGCATACTTGCCGAGCATATTGGAGTCGTAGCGTTCACGAGGGTCGTCGGGCGGCTTTTCGCCTTCCTCAATGAAGGCCCAGTCAGGCTTGCGCCACCAGGGGTTTTCGACCCGGCTGTTGATCTTGAAGACGCCCTGTGGGGTGTTGAAAATCCACTTGCGACCGGTCGTCGAATCGGTCAGTTCACCACCGTAACCGGTCGAACAGGTCGCTTTCATCAGGACCGAGTCCTGCGTTCGCAGGTAGAGCAGATTGGCGTGGGTGTCGATTACGACGTAAAGGCCTTTGGGGCGCAGCGCCGTCAAGGCTTTCTGAGCGCGCTGCAATTCCCGTTTGGCTGCCTTTGGATCGGACGGAAGTCGAAAGGCTGCCGTGTCAGCAGACGCCAAGTGATGGTTCGCTTCGATGATCACCGGTGCTACCGACCGGCCATAGAACCATAGTCCAGTCAGAGCAAGCGGTAGAATGATGGCGAGGATCCAAAGCAACCGCTTCATAGGTCTTTCCCATCATAGCGGCGGACGATGGTAACCGGGGTGCCGACCCGGACGTGGGGTATCAGATTGTCCATATCGCTGTTGGCGAGAGCGACGCAGCCATCGGTCCAGTCCCGGCCGTGACCGCCATCGCCGTGGATTTCAATAAGCCCGCCGATGCGGGCATTGCGTGAGATGATGCCGCGCCGTTTATTCTCTTCGAACCGCTTCCGATCAGAGTCGTTCGGATAGTTGATGAGCAAGGCGCGGTAAAACTTGCTGTTGCCGTCCTTCACCTTGGAGATTTGATACTGACCCTCGGGCGTCGCGCCGTCTCCGGAAAAGTGCTTCTGGCTGGCTGAGTTGTAGCCGACGTCGCTGGCGTAGGTCCGGACCGTTTTTCCATTCTTAATAAGATAAGTCCGGTGTGCAGTCTTATCGACGATGATGGCGGGGGCGTCGTTGTCGCGTGACCAGGCGATAGTCTCCTCTACCCAATTTCGCCACTGAATCATTTGGGTCGCTTCATGATTGGCTTGCTCGGCAAGAAGAGCGCCAACGCGGGCAAGCGCCTTGCGCCCGAGAGCCGCCGACTTGACAGCTTCAGTATATTCGCCATCCTGAAACAGCCGGCGCGCGGTGCGGAGGTGCATCCCGGCTTGGGACCACCAGCGCTCAGCGCTGTAGAGGATGAGGGTGCCGTTGAGCGCCTCCCGCCATATCTTCAGTTCCTCTTCCAGGCCAATGTAGGCTTCGCGGGCCTGCAGTTCCTGCAGGGCAAGGGAATCGAGAGCAGCGCGAGCGCCCCGTTCAGCCCAGATCTCGGCCGCAAGCAGGATCGAGTCCGCCCGAGTGTAGTTGCGAAAGAGGTAGATCCGGCCGTTCTGGCGACCGATTTCGTTCCAGCCGATGGCAATCAGATGCTCGGCGTTGCGGTAGGCCGTTTCGGAGTGGCGAATCGCGCCTGAGCGACGGGCGCGTTCGAGCGCGTCGCGGGCGTTCTGAAGCCGGGCCATCGGGGGAGCCGGAGCCTCGAAAAGGCCGCAGCCGGCAAGGAAGAGCGTCAGGGCGAGCGTCGGGAGCAGTCTAAACAAGCCGGATCCGATTCCTTAAGGCAGAAGGTAGAGGGAAATAGTCCGCGGGAAGTGGGAAGGCGACAGTGTCGTTTGAATGATTCGTGGTGTCAGGTGTCTCACCTGACACTGACATGCCTTATTAACAATTACTTCCCGACGGGTGAGGACACCCGACGGCACACCCCAGCGCATTCCGAGGCAGTCTGAAACGGCAAAAGGCAATAGTCCGCGGGAAGTGGGAAGGCGACAATGTCGTTTGCATAACTGGAGTCCTCCCCTCCGGGCTTCTTCCTCTATCTTTCATCCTTACGAGAAGGGGGTCGTCGTTGCCGGCGACCCCCTCCTCTCGGTTCGGTCGTGCGGGGCGTCGGTTAGCGCTTGCCGCCTTTGGCCATGGCTTTGGCTTGCTCGATTTGTTGCATGATGGACGCAGTCCGCTGCATCACGGCATTCACTTTGGAGCGCGCCGTGAGATACTTACCGTTGTTGTAGTCCATCTGGGCGTCGTCGTAAGCCGTCATCGTCGATGCGAGATCGTTCTTGATCAACTCGATGTCCGCTTTGTTGCCTTTGCCGACGGGCGCTTTGGCGAGCGCGGCGGAGGCGGAATCGAGGTCGCTCTTGGCCTGGGTTAACATCCCTTCGACTTCCGCCTTCACGCGGGCCTTTTCGGTCGCGGCGGCGGTTGCAGCCTCCTTGGCCAGCGCCTCAGCGCGAACAAAGAGGTTCTTCGAGCCGGAGTAACTACGGAAGAGCGCGAATTTCGCATCCTGTTCAGCCTTGGCTGCAGAAGCAGCGCCGAGCGTGTCGTTGGCCGTGCGATAGGCTTTGGGCGCGTATTGCTCGGCTTCGGCGGACTTGGCGGCGGCGAGGGCGTCGTTGGCAGCCTTCATTTCCATTTCGGGCGGCTTCGAGCAACCGACGACCACCAGCAGGGCAAGCGCCAGCGCGAATTTGCCGTAACGGATCATTCCTTTGGTCCTTAAGTTCTGCCGGTTGTTGGAGATTTGGGTATGACGGGCCCGGCCCACCCGTCAATATCCAGTCTTTCCTATTAGTCTTAAAGACCCGGCCCCAATCTGCGAAAAAAAAGCCCCTTCATCCACCGTCCCTTACGGCCCGGCAGTTGGAAAAGGCATTGACGCAGGTGGGCATTGCTTCGAGGCAGCAGGCGCGGCCGGGACGGTCGGGCCGCCTCGCGCCGGGTCCGGCGCCTCGAAAACCGGGATTATAGTTATTCAGACGGCCTAATTTACGACCGCTGCAAGAGTCTGTCAAGCCTTAAAGCACTTATTTCTCCAAAAATTTATGATTCCGGCCTCGATACGTCGTTCCGTGCGCCTAAATCGGCAACTTTCCCCCGACTCTTGCGTTTCATACCGGGGAAGCCTTAATATAGTAAATAGGCTAAGCCGGCCGCAACGGACGGTTCTCTATTCGCTTCATCTATGGGACGAGGTCAGCAATCAAGATCACTCCTCATCGCCTGACGGCCGGAGCCTTGTTCTTCGGAACATTGGCGGTCTATATCAGCACCGTAGCCGATACGGTCAGTTTTTGGGATTGCGGCGAGTTTATCGCGGCATCCTTTAGTTTCGGAGTGCCCCATCCACCCGGCGCCCCTTTCTATCTGATGCTGGGGCGCCTCTTCTCACTCTTACCGACAGCATCCGACATCGGCCTCAGGGTCAACCTCATGTCGCCGCTCGTGTCGGCGATCTCAGTGCTCCTGCTATACCTCTCCACCGTCCGGTTGATACGGCTCTATCGCGGGCGGGAAGCGACCCGCCTCGACCGGATCACCATCTACGGCGCTGCCGCCATCGGAACGCTCGCCTTCGGCTTCTCGACCTCGTTCTGGTTCAATGCGGTCGAGGCTGAGGTTTATGCGATGAGCATGATATTTACGGCGATCGTCTTCTACCTCATACTGCTCTGGCTCGACCACTCCGACGACCCGGCTGGCAACGCGATCCTCCTCTTTATCTTCTACCTCTTCGGACTATCGAGCGGGGTGCACCTGCTCAACATCCTGACGATTCCGGCGCTAACCTATGTCGTAGCCTTCAAGCGGTTCCCGGCCAATATCCGGACTTTCTTCTGGGCGAGTCTGATCGGCTGTCTATTGACTCTGGCGATCTATCCGGGCCTCATTCAGGGGATACCAGCGCTGATCAACCGCTTTTCGATCTACGGCCTTCTGGTGCTCCTGATCGCTGCCGTATGGGGCGTTGTCTGGTCTATCCGGAACGACCAGCGCGTGGCCGGGATGTCGCTCCTGGCTTTGCTGCTCGTCGTTGCCGGCTACACCACCTTCATGACCATCAAAATCCGTTCCGGCCTCAATCCGTTCCTGGACGAAAACGACCCTGAGACATGGTCGAAACTGCTGGCCTATATCAACCGCGAGCAATACGGCACCGAGAGTCTCTTCCTGACCATCTTCGAGCGCAAGGCGCCCTTCTGGTCCTACCAGATCCGCGACATGTATCTGCGCTACCTCGGCTGGCAGTATTTCGAGCCTTCGAGGTTCTTTGCGATCCCGCTGCTGCTCGGATTAGTTGGCTTCGTTCAGCACTTCTACCGGGATGCCCGTCACGCCCTCGCGGTGCTCGCGCTCTTCTTCATGACCGGGCTGGCGATCATTCTCTACGTCAACCAGGACGATCCCCAACCACGCGAACGGGACTACTCCTATGTCGGCTCATTCTGGGCTTTCGCGATCTGGATCGGGATCGGGGCGCAAGTGGTGATCGATGCGGCATTGAAGTCGTTTGGCAAGTTACGGAAGGAACTCGTGGCGGGCGGACTGGTGGCGGGACTGTTGGTGGTAGCGCCGGTCAACATGCTGGTCAAAAACTACCGTCATCAAGACCGGAGCGGCAACTTTGTCGCCTGGGACTATTCCTACAACCTGCTGATGACTTGCGAGCCTGATGCGATCCTTTATACCAATGGCGACAATGACACCTTCCCGCTCTGGTATCTTCAGGTGGTCGATGGTGTCCGTACCGACGTCCGGGTGGTGAACCTCAGTCTCCTCAACACCGGCTGGTTCATCCAGCAGATAAGGGACAAAGAGCCGAAGTGCCCGATGACGTCAAAGGTCACTGACACCTACATCGATAACGTCGTCGAAGGGCGCGATATGAACGCCCTGCGCGACCGGCTCTGGGCGCAAAGCCGCAAAGTGCAGGTTGAAGGCCCCACTCCGGAAGCGCCGAAACTGGTCTGGGACGTTCCCGGCCCCATGGTGATTCCGGTCGGCGGCGGGCGCAACGAATACTTCCTGCGAGTCCAGGACTTGATGATCCTGAACACTATCGCGAAGAACGCTGCCGACGGCTGGAAACGGCCGATTTACTTCGCGGTTACGGTCTCCGACAACAATCTGGTCGGCCTGCGCAACATCCGCGACCCGCAGAAGAACTACCTCGCGATGGAAGGTCTGGCTTTCAAACTCCATTCCCGGCCGGTCGATCTGATCGACGCCGACCGGGTGGCTGAGAGTATGATGAAGGTCTATAAGTATCGCAGCGTTTCGGACGACCGGGTCTATTTCGACGACAACATCATACGACTCCTCGGCAACTACCGGCAAGGGCTCATCCAACTCGCCTATCAGTGGCAGCAGGAAGCACTCGACAGCGGCAGCAACGATACAACCTTCCAGGACCTCCCACTTGCTGAGCGGGTCGAGCGATATACCGACCTGCCGCCGCGGGTCAAAGCGCTCACCGCGCTGGAGTTCATGGACTCCACGATCCCTGAATCACGGGTGCCGATGCGCTACGACGCGCTCACCCTCAGCATCGGCCGTCTATACGCCGACCTCGGCCGTCCCGAAGAGATGCGCAGGAAACTCGACATCATCGTGAAAGACGACCAACTCGACGCTGCCAAAGCAATCGAGTATGCCAACTATTACCTTGCCGAAGCGCGCTCGCTCGACCGGGCACGCGATCTCTATAGTCGGGCGCTGGCTTTAAATCCTTCCGCCGATATGGTCTATAGAGTAGGCTACACCTGGCTTCAGTTCGGAGGCGACACGACGTGGGTGATAGACCTCTACAACCGCCTCCTGACCGCCGACGACTCCCACACGACGGCGATGAAAGCCGCCGGGCACGCGCTGAATCTCGGCCTCTTCGATCTGGCGGGATCGATCTACGAGCCTAAATGGCGATCGAATCCCCGCGACGGCGCGGCGCTCTCGGGGTTGATTGAAATGAACCGCCGCAAGGGCGACTATGCCCGCGCGCTCAACTATGTGAATGACTGGCTGGGCAACAACCCGGGCGACGAGGTGATGCTGAAGAAGCGCGACGAATTGACGGCGCTGGCGGGCAGGTAGGTTTTGAGCATAAGGCTCAAGGTGAGGAAGTTCGCGGAGGGGCGGATTCCAATCCGCCCATCTTGGGAGTGACTTATCGCGTAGGGGCGGATTCCGATCCGCCCGTTTGGGGAGTGACTTATCGCGTAGGGGCGGATTCCAATCCGCCCGTTTGGGGAGTGACTTATCGCGTAGGGGCGGATTCCGATCCGCCCGTTTGGGGAGTGACTTATCGCGTAGGGGCGGATTCCGATCCGCCCGTTTGGGGAGTGGCTTATCGCGTAGGGGCGGATTCCGATCCGCCCGTTTGGGGAGTGGCTTATCGCGGAGGGGCGGATTCCGATCCGCCCGTTTGGGGAGTGGCTTATCGCGGAGGGGCGGATTCCGATCCGCCCCTGCACGATTATTCTACACGCCTTTACTTCACCAGCAGCGCCTTCGCGGTGGCGGTTCGGCCCGATGCCTCCAGCCGCACCAGATAGACCCCCGACGGCAACCCACCGGCATCCCACGCCAGCCGGTGCTTCCCCGCACCATAATAACCATCCGCAACCACCCCCACCTCCCGGCCCGTCCCGTCCATCACCCCCAGACGCGCCAGACCCGCCTCACCCAACCCAAACTCCACCCCCAAGCGCCCGTTGAAAGGATTCGGATAGAGCGCCCTTAAGCCAAACCCAACCGGCACCGCGACTTCACCAGCACCCTCCACCCGCAGCACCCCCCACCCACCCCC